>QNBS01000001.1 GCA_003644175.1 Planctomycetota bacterium
CACCGGAATCATCGCCGCACTCGTCGGCCAGAAGATGACCAATTTCGACGCCGCCGTGCTCGGAGTTTACATTCACGGCCTGGCGGGCGACATCGCCGCCGAAAAAACCGGACAAATCAGCCTGATCGCCGGCGATATAATCGAATCGCTCGCCCCGGCATTCCTGAAATCATAACCGCAGGATGGAAATTTTTTGAAATTTTTCTTTGCCTCCGTCCGGGAAAATCCGCCTCTGCAAGACTGGTGTGTGCGTTTTCCCGGTCCTGCAAAAAACTTGCCCTCTCGCCTCGACCGCCCATTGCCTGCAACGATTACATTACCTATATTTTAAGTGGATTTGGGCGAAAACCTTGTAATTAGCGACATCGTATTAGTAGTAGAAACGAAACGCGAGGACACAAAAAATGAGTACGAAACCGACTGTGGTTCACGTTACGCACGAAGCTATCGGAAAAATCGGAGGAATCGGCGCCGTACTTGAGGGGCTGTTCACCAGCGAAACGTATCAACAGGAGGTCGGCAGGAATATTCTCATCAGCCCGCTTTTTTCAACAGAAGGCGATGTGTCCACCAGGCTCGGTGAGTGGGGCGAAGTTCTGTATTCTTCTCTCGACGGCATGATCAAGACCAGCTATTTTTCCAGCTTCCGAAAAATCGAAGATACGTTCAACGTCAATATCGTATACGGCAGGCGGACCTTTTCCGACCACTTCAGCAGTGTGAAGGGTTGCCCCGAGGTCATCCTTATCGACATCTCGAGGATAGAGGAAAGACCCGTCAACGAACTCAAGGGACGAATGTTCCAGGAGTTCGGCATTCGCAGCGACCTCTATGAGAATCTCTGGGAATATGAACAGTACATGCGGCTTGCCCCGCCCGCAATCGCGGCGCTCAAGGCTATCGGCGCCGCCAAGCACGATGCACCCACTATCATCGTCTCGCACGAATTTATGGGTATGCCCACGGCGCTTCAGGCGATACTCGATCCGTTCGATTTCAAGACCGTCTTCTATGCACACGAAGTGGCGCCCATGAGGCGCATCGTCGAAAAACATCTCGGTCACGACACCATGTTCTACAATGTGATGAAATCCGCCAAGGAAAACAACCAGAGCGTCAACGAAGTATTCGGCGATCAGAACCACTTCTTCAAATTTGCACTCGTCGACGCCGCACGCCACTGCGACAACATCCTCGCCGTCGGCGATTACGTCGTGGAAGAGTTGCAGTTTATGGCGCCGGAATTCCAATTAGCCGACATCGACCTGACCTACAACGGCATTCCCTCCTACGCGATCGGCTTCGCCGAAAAACAGCAGTCGAAACAGAGACTACAGCAGTACTGCAGCAACATACTCGGATACAAACCCGATTTTGTCTTCACGCACGTTACGCGGATGACACCCAGCAAGGGGCTCTGGCGCGACCTCCGGGTGCTGGAGCACATGGACAGGGAATTTACGACCGAAGGAAGGTTCGCCGTCCTGTTTGTGCTCAGCACCGAAACCGGAAAAAGGCGCAACTGCGATATATACGATATGGAAGCACGCTACAACTGGCCCGTCGCCCACCGCGAAGGCATGCCCGATCTGTCCGGGGGCGAGGCGGCATTTTACACCGGCGTGCAGGAATTCAACGCAAAAAGCCGAAACATCAAGGTCGTCTATATCAATCAATTCGGATTCGACCGCGAATGTTGCGGGCACAGGGTTCCGCCCGACGTCGAGTTCATGGACATTCGAAAAGGATCGGATGTTGAGTTCGGCCAGAGTATTTACGAACCCTTCGGAATCGCACAGCTCGAGCCGCTCAGTTTCGGCGGAATCTGCGTCCTCTCTAATGTCTGCGGCTGTGCCGGCTTCGTCAAGGCCGTTACCGGCGGCAAGGACGCCAGGAACGTCATCGTCGCCGACTATACCCAACTCAACTGGGACGGATGGTACGACCTGGAAGACCTCCAGCAGATCGGCAAGGACGCCCGCGACAGAATCGAACACCAGATCAGTGAAAAGGTCGCCCTGGAAATCTGCGCCAGACTGCCCAAAAACGACGACGAGACCGCATCAATGATCGCGTCCGGATATGATCTGGCCAAACACATGAGCTGGGAAGTCGTCGTCAACAACTATGTGCTCAAGGGCCTCCGCAAGGCAATGCAGAAGAGCCGGCAAGGGCGAATTCACCTGCGGGCCTGAGACGCCGACTGATATTGTCGGAACACCTTTGAATGTGATACTTTCACCACCGGGATGATGGAGGGGATCGTCCCGGTGGCTCCTTTTTTACACCTGCACCCGCCCAAACATCCCGGGCCGGCGCTTGACTTTGCGCCATGACGATGGTAGAGTGGACCCGGCAGCCATGAAGAAAAAGAAACTCATAGTCGGAATATTAGGCGGTATCGGCTCGGGTAAAAGCACCGTCGCCGCCGAGTTCGCAAAACTGGGCTGCGCCGTCATCAATGCCGATAAAATCGCACATGAACTCCTCCTCAATGAGGACGTCAGGCAACAGCTTATCGACGCCTTTGGCGAAGGGATATCCGAAAAAAATGGGTTAATTAACCATGCCGAACTTGCCGATACAATATTTAACAGCGACAAAAACGTCGCACGCATCAACGATATAATCCACCCGCTGGTTTTTGACAGAACAAACGAACTGATAGAACAATATAAGCGGCAGGAGAAAATTCAACTGATTATCCTGGATGCCCCCCTGCTGGTGGAGGCCGGCTGGGCGCAAATGTGCGATAAACTCGTTTTTATCGACTGTGACCCCAAAATAAGGGCCCAAAGAGCCGAAAAAAAAGGGCTCGGCGGCGAAAAACAGCTAAAAAAAAGAGAAAAATTTCAAATTTCTCTGGACACGAAGGCGAAATTAGCTCATTATACAATCTGTAACAATTCTGGCTTATCGGCCTTGACTGATCGGGTCGCATGTGTTTTTTCAACTTTGACCAGATAGTATTTTAGTTTTATTTTGGGGCAAAAACACCCGATGGTGTTGCTGTACAACTGATCTTTACAACCCGGAAAGCAAATCCGCTAACTCCCACGCCCTCAAGCTTTGAGGTGGGATTCAAAACAGAGTAGATTGCGTCTATAACCGGTTTGGCGCAAAGAACAAGGAGAGATTATGGCGAAAGCAGCCAAGACAACTGCAAAGAAGACGGCAAGAAAGAAATCAAGCAGGAAAAAAACGTCCGGCCCCGCCAATGGCGATGAACAATCCCTGACCGAGGAGGTCCAGGCCGCCGGGTCGCAAGGTATTACTCCAGACGCCGATGACGGCCAACAGACCGCCACAGCTACCGCCACCAGGAGTTCTCGTGCAACCGGCAAGAGCCAGCAGGCCGCCGATAAGAAAAAAGAAGAAGAGTCGATACACGCCAAATATGAGCGGGTGAAGAAGGGAAACCTGCACCTCACAGACCTGCAGAATCTCGACGCAGGAGAACTCCACAAACTCGCAAAAAAAGAAGGCATCTCGGAGTACATGGGCCTCAACAAACAGCAGCTCATCTTCAAGATCCTCAAGGAACGCATCCAGCAGAACGGCCTGATGTACGGCGAGGGCGTCCTCGAGGTTCTGCCCGACGGTTTTGGATTCCTGCGAAGCACCAACTACAACTACCTTTCTTCACCTGACGACGTATATGTCTCACCTTCCCAGATTCGCCGATTCGGTCTGAGAAGCGGAAATATCGTCTCCGGTCAGATTCGCCCGCCGAAAGAAAGCGAAAAGTATTTTGCCCTGCTCCGCGTCGAAGCAATCAACTTTCAGGAGCCGGACAAGCTCTCCGAAAAGGTGGTTTTCAGGGACCTTACGCCTCTGCACGCCGAGGAAAGGCTCCTGCTCGAGACGGTGTCCGAGGAGTTGAGCATGAGAATTATCGACCTGGTTACGCCTGTCGGCAAGGGCCAGCGCGGTTTGATCGTCGCTCCTCCCAGGACAGGCAAGACCGTCTTGCTCCAGAAGATCGCAAACGCCATCAGTGCAAACCATCCGGAAGTCAAGATGATTGTCCTGCTGATCGACGAGCGACCCGAGGAAGTAACCGACATGGAGAGAAAGACAGCCGACGATGTCGAAGTGATCTCCTCCACGTTTGACGAGCCGTCCTCCAGGCATTGTCAGGTCGCCGAAATGGTCGTGGAAAAGGCAAAGCGCATGGTCGAGTACGGCGAGGACGTCGTAGTTTTATTGGACTCGATCACCCGGCTGGCTCGCGCTTACAATACAGAAATGCCCCACTCCGGAAAGATTCTTACCGGTGGTGTCGACGCCAACGCAATGCAGATGCCCAAGCGGTTTTTCGGCGCTGCAAGAAACATTGAGTTCGGCGGCTCGCTGACCATCCTTGCAACTGCACTGGTTGACACCGGATCGAAGATGGACGAGGTTATTTTCGAGGAATTCAAGGCGACCGGCAACATGGAACTGCACCTGGACCGCAAGCTCGTCGAACGACGGACATACCCCGCTATCGACATCAGCAAGTCCGGAACCAGGCGGGAAGAACTGCTCCTGGATAAAAAGGAACTCGAACTGGTCTACAGACTCAGAAAAGTGCTCAGCGAAATGAACATTGTCGAATCCGTCGAGTTGCTCAAGAGCAGGCTCGCCAAATATCGCACAAACGCCGAGTTCCTCATGAGCCTCAATGTGGACTGACCAAAACCTGGCGCAGACAAAGCATGGCAGAGCCACTTGCGAAAATCTATGAACCAAAATCAATAGAGGCAAAAGCAAGCCAAATCTGGCTGGCCGGGAACTTCTTCGCCGCCGATGCTGCTGCCGCCTCTGCAAAGGGCAGTTACACCATAGTCATCCCGCCGCCCAACGTAACCGCCGCTCTCCATCTGGGCCACGCACTGAACAACACGCTCCAGGACATACTCATACGGTTCAGACGCATGCAGCAGTTCAACACGCTGTGGATGCCGGGCACCGATCACGCGGGAATCGCCACTCAGACCGTCGTGGAAAAACGTCTCCTTGCCGAGGAGGGCAAACGGCGAACGGATTATGAAAGGGACGAGTTCGTCGGGCGTGTTCAGGCATGGAAGGACGAATACGAAGGCCGGATACTGGGCCAACTCAAGAGCATGGGCTGTTCCTGCGACTGGGGTCGCACGCGATTTACCATGGACGAAGTCTGTGCAAAGGCCGTTCGTGCAAACTTTTTCAACCTCTTCAAAGACGGCCTGATCTACCGCGGCAAGAGACTCGTCAACTGGGACCCGGCGACGCAGACCGTTCTTGCCGACGATGAAGTCGAGCATGAAACCGTGCACGGACATTTCTGGTACCTGCGATACCCGCTCGTCGAACCGGTCGAAATCGACGGCCAAATCATCGACCATGTAACCGTCGCAACAACCCGCCCCGAAACAATGTTAGGCGATACCGCTATCGCCATGAATCCCTCCGATCCGAGGGTCGCGCTGGTCGGAAAACAGGTGCGCCTCCCCATAGTCGGCAGAATCATCCCAATAATCGCCGACGAGCACGTTGTTTTGCCGGACCCCGAAAGCGAAGACGAAAAGGCAAAGTTCTCAACCGGATTCCTTAAGGTAACGCCGGCGCATGACCCCGACGACCGGCAGATCGGCCTGCGGCATGATCTTGAGATTATAAATGTCATGGCGCCGGACGGGTCGATCAGCGATAAACACGGCTGGGAAGATGCAGCCACACCCGAAGCCCAGTCGCTCCTGGGCATGGACCGTTTCGAGGCCAGAGAGGCGATCGTTGAATGGTTCCGTACGGAAAATCTCCTCGAAGATGTCCGCGAATACACCCACGAGGTAGGCCACAGCTATCGAAGCCACGTCCCCATCGAACCCTACCTGTCCGACCAGTGGTACATCGCCGTAAAGAAACCAATCGATCACCTCGCTGAAAAATTCGGCGCCGGGCTGATCGAAGGCACGGATATACCGGCAAACTCACTTGCAGGTCTGGCGCTGAAACCTCTCCTCGACGAAAGACTGCGCTTCATCCCCCCCCGATACGCCAAAACATACCAGACCTGGCTCGAAGACCTCCGCGACTGGCCCATCAGCAGACAACTCTGGTGGGGACATCGCATACCGATCTGGTCTTCGCCGAATCAGCCGAAGGAAGTTCCTCAAATCGCTGTGCGCCAAGGAACCGACGAAAATGGCGAAACGGTCTATTACACCTGCCTGCGCCCCGGCTGTGAGGCAATTGAGCGTCAACTCGAAGCCGAAGGTTGCCGGCGCGACCCCGATGTTCTCGACACATGGTTCTCGTCGGCGCTTTGGCCTTTCAGCACATTGGGCTGGCCGGATGACGTGCCGGAGATGAAGGCTTTTTATCCGGGCGATGTGCTTTGTACGGCTCGTGAGATTATTACGCTTTGGGTCTCGCGCATGGTCATGATGGGGCAGTATTGCGCAGGCGATATTCCTTTTAAGGATGTTTACATCCACGCGATGATCCAGGATGGGCAGGGGCGCAAGATGTCCAAGAGCCTCGGCAACGGGATCGACCCGCTGGTCGCCATCGACAGTCATGGTGCCGATGCGATGCGGTTTACGTTGGCGAGTATGACGACGGATACGCAGGATATTCGTATGCCGGTTGCGCCGATGGAGCTGCCGGACGGCCGGACGGTAAACACCTCGCCCAAGTTCGATATCGGGCGCAATTTCTGCAACAAGCTCTGGAACGCCTCGCGGTTTGCCATGATGAATCTCGATGGCGCCGACCCCGAAAAATTCGACGCCGAAAAAATGGATCTCACCGACAAATGGATTCTCTCACGCCTGACAAGAACAATAATCGCCGTCTCGGAGGACCTGGAGCAGTTCAAGTACAACGAACCGCTAAACGCCATTTACAGATTCTTCTGGAACGATCTGTGCGACTGGTATCTCGAATGGGTCAAACCCCGAATACAGGACGAAGAGCAGAAACCAATTGCCCAAAACGTCCTTGCTTTCGCTCTCGACCAGACGCTCAGGCTGCTGCATCCGTTTATCCCGTTTATTACCGAGGGCATCTTCCAGAACTTAAATTCCATCGCCCCCGTGCGAAAACTCAACGCCCTTGCAGACGCCCCCGCCGCCGAAGCGATCATCATCGCCCAATGGCCCCAGGCCGTCCGGAGCCTTATCGACGAGCAGACCGAGCGGCAGATATCGGCCGTTCAAAACTGCATCCGCGCTATCCGTGAAATTCGCAACAAATACAACATTGCCCCCACCCGGAAGCTCAATGCCTCGGCAAAGGCGCCGCAGGCCGCCGCCGACATTCTCAACCAAAACGCCGACCTGATCGGCAACCTCGCCGGTGTCGAACAATTTTCCGCCGCAACCGATATGGACAAAGCCGCCGACTCAGCCGCGGCAATCATCGAAGACGTGCAGATTTATGTCCACGGGGTCATAGACCCCCAGGCCGAACGAAAACGCCTGGAAAAGAAGAAACAGCAGCTTGAAAACGGAATAAAACCGCTGCTGGCCAAACTCGGCAACGAAAACTTCGTAACAAGAGCAAAGCCCCAGGTCGTCGAACAGGCCGGGCGGAGACTGAAAGAACTAACCGAGCAACTCGAAGCCGTCGATAAGCACCTTGCCGAACTCTGAACGCAGGGTGGGGCTTGCCCCGCCAAAAAAAGAATTTCAAAATCTCTTTGACGAGGCATTGGGAAAATGGAAATACCTGTCGAACTATCGCGAATCATCATAAACGAATCCGTCGATCAGCAGATCATCGTTCTCAGCGAACGCGCCGGCGACAGGAGCTTTCCCATCGTCATAGGCATGCCTGAAATCCTCGCTCTCGACCGCCGCCTCAAGCGCATCGAACTGCCCCGACCTATGACACATGATTTGTTGGCCAATCTCATCGACCAGGTGGGAGCAAGCGTCAAAAAAATTGTCATCAACGACTTGCGAGACCACACCTTCTTCGCCCAACTACACGTGGAGCTCGACGGAGAAGCGATCGAAATCGACAGCCGCCCCTCCGACGCAATCGCATTAGGCGCCGGCCTCGACGTGCCTATTTTTGTCCATCAGCGTGTTTTTGAAAAAATGCAGATGTGATATTGGTAAGCAGAAGCAGCCCAACCGCCGTGCACAGCATACTGTCGGCGAGATTAAACGCCGGCCAGTGAGCCCGGCGCCAGTAAAAGTCCAGAAAGTCCCGCACGAACCCCGCATTGAACGCCCGGTCATACAGATTCCCGGTAATCCCCGCGGCAAACAGCGCCAGCGCCGCCTGTACGATGCGATGATGCACCCTGCCGAAAACAAAAACGCCCAACACCACCGCTAATGCAATCACCGATACCGCCACCAGTATCGCCGTCCGCCCCTGGGCGATACTGAACGCCGCACCGCTGTTTTGGCGCATCACCAAGTTGAACAGCCCGTCGATGACAGAATACTCCTGGCCCGGCACGTCCCTGAGCCATTTGAAAACGGCCCACTTGCTCCACAAGTCCGCACCGGCGCCGATGATCACAATCGACCAGAAAATCCGGTGTGCCTTCGCGTCGGGCCATCGCCCCATGGTCCGGGCTTGTGAATCCGACCGAGATATCCCGCTGTGCCGTTTTGCTTCCAAATTGCTGCGCCTTGTCGGAACCACAATCCCTTACTGATTCGCATATCTCTCATACAGTTCTCTGAGCCCGGGCTGGTCCGGCTCGATTCGGAGTGATTCGGCCCACTGGGCAAGCCCTTTGGCCTTAAACGTATCATCGTTGGCGGCAACGGACTTTAGAATGTACGAAACACCCAGCCCCTTCTTCGCCGTCCAGTCATCGGGATCGAGCCTCGCAGCCGTCTCATAATTGGCTATCGCCTTGTCAACGTCCTTGAGCTTCAGCCAGGCATACCCCAAATATTGATGCGCCTGCGCATTTGTCGGCTCAATCTCAATCACATCAGTCAACAAGTCCCGGGCCGGGACAAAATCCTCATTACGAAGATACACCACCGCAAGCGAAACCATCACCTGCGGCCGGGCGCCGCCCAGATCGAGCGCCCGCCGATACGCTTCAATCGCCTTGCCATGCTCCTTGCGAGCCTTGTACACGTCCCCGAGCACAACCGCCGGGTCAGGCGAATTCGGGTCGATCTCGCCGGCAAGCCGACCGTACTCGATCGCTCGGTCAAAGTCCTCAACTGCAAGATAGCATTGCGCGGCGCCTATATGCGATTCATAATGCCGCCCGTCCAGTTCACACGCCGTCACGTACGCACGGATCGCGCGTGCGAACTGCTCGGTCATCTGCGTTACCTTGCCCATATTGAAGAAATCCTTGAGCGACCACGGATCAAGTTCCGTCGCCTGCTCATACGCATCGGCGCTCTTTTCATACTCGCCGCCCATCCGGTAAATGTCGCCCTTCAGCGAATACCCGAGCGCAAACCTGGGATCAAGCTCCAGCGCCGCATCCAGTTTTGCTATCGCCTTGTTCGGCTCATTGAGTTCTTTGAGCATCATGGCGTCGACATACAGACCCACCGCCTGACGCTGACTGGCTGATTGGTCCTCTTCCAACTCAACGGCCGGCATGGCTGTCTGCACACCTTTCCCACAGCCGCCGATCAAGATCAGCAACGCCGGCGCCGCCATGATAATAAGTCCATTATACCTGGACCCCAAACACCTCAACGAGGTTTCCTTTCAACGTAAGATTCAGACTGATTTCCCTGCTCCCTGGAGCCGACACATCCCACCGTTACCGATTTTACCGTTTCCGTCGCAAAAGTCAATACCATTGGCTCGAATAATCTGTTTCAACCGCATATTTGAGTCGGCCGGTGGCGGCGACGGAGTATTCATCACCCATATCGGACATTTTGCCGGCGATATTGAATCGGAACCGCCCGTAAATTGAGAAATTGTCGCCCCGCCCGCCCTCCTGATACTATAAACACCGTCATCGGGCTCTATTCGATTGACATACCGCAAGCCATCATATACGATGCTTAAACTGTGTTTGCAGGGGCAAATCGGTGTCTGAAAGGCTGTAGATTGATGACGAAAAACAGAGTATCTCTTAACAACAGGCCCTACATAGTCATTATTCGCGATGGATGGGGCTATAATCCCCATTTTGCCGAAGACAAATCCAACGCGATAAGGTGCGCCCACACCCCCGTTGACGACATGCTCATGGCCCAGTATCCCCACACGCTTATCCATACCAGCGGCGAGGACGTGGGTCTGCCTGCCGGCACGATGGGAAACAGCGAAGTCGGCCACCAGAATATCGGTGCAGGCCGGGTCGTCTACCAGGATTCCGTCAGAATCACATGCGCAATCCGCGACGGCTCATTTTTCCAGAATCCAGAACTGCTAAAAGCCGTAAATCATGCCAAAGAAGCCGGCGGAAAACTGCATCTTATGGGACTTTGCTCCGACATCGGCGTCCATTCCCTGCTTGGCCACCTGTACGCACTGCTCGAACTGACAAAGGGAAATGATCTCGAACGGGTTTACCTGCACGCCTTCATGGACGGACGCGATTCGCCGCCAACCAGCGGGGCGGGTTGTTTAGCCGACATCGAAGAGAAGATGCGGCAGATCGGTGTTGGTCAAATCGCAACAGTTATGGGACGTTTCTACGCCATGGACCGCGACAATCGCTGGAATCGCGTCCAGGCCGCCTACGATTGTATGACCGCAGGTATTGGGGCGTCGGCCCCCTCCGCCGCCGAGGCCATCAGCACAAGCTACGAAAAAGGCGAAACCGACGAATTCGTAAAACCGGTCAATATCGCCAACGCCGAAGGCAAGCCGAAGGCGCTTGTCGAAGACGGCGACAGTGTCATCTTCTTCAACTTCCGCGGAGACCGGCCCCGTGAGATTACCCGCGCCTTTGTGCAGGGCGACGATTTCAAAGGTTTTCAAAGGAAGGCGCGCCCCGGCGTCCACTTCCTCTGCATGACCGAATATGATGCGACGATTCCGGCGCCCGTCGCTTTTGAGAAGGTCAGGGACCTGCCCAACATTGCGGGTCGGTACTTCAGCGACCTGGGTCTCAGACAGTTCCGTTGTGCCGAAACCGAAAAGTATGCCCATGTAACCTTCTTCTTCAACGGCGGGCGGGAAGAACCCTTCCCGGGCGAAGTCAGACAGATCGTCCCCTCGCCGAAGGTTGAAACTTACGATATGAAACCCGAAATGAGCGCGTATGAAGTTTGCGACGTCATACTCGAAAAACTCGACGGCGACGAGTTCGATGTCGTCATCTGCAACTTCGCAAACCCGGACATGGTCGGCCACACAGGAGTGCTCGAAGCGGCGGTCAAAGCCGCCCGGACGGTTGACGAGTGTGTCGGCAAGATTCTCGATAAGGTCAAACAACTCGCAGGAGGCGCCGTCATACTCGCCGATCACGGCAATTTCGAGAGAATGTGGGACAGCCAAAACAACATGGCCCACACCGCCCACACCGTCGGCGATGTGCCTTTTATCGTATTTGACGAGCGCTTCAAAAACAGAAAACTCGCCGAAGGCGGCCGGCTCGCCGATGCCATACCCACGCTGCTGGAGATCATGGGCCTGCCCAAACCCGACGAAATGACCGGTAGAAGTTTGTTGCTGTAACAACGTGATGATGCTGTGAACTATTTAGCCCCGGGCGCCGCCCGGGGTCAGATTCAGATTCGTATCCGCTGCTGAAGGAAAAAAACAATGTCCCGCATAGCGGTCCTTGACGAAAACCTGATCAACATGATCGCCGCCGGCGAGGTCATCGAACGCCCCGCAAGCGTCGTCAAGGAACTGCTCGAAAACAGCATCGACGCCGGCGCCTCCAAAATCACCGTCGCCATCGAAGACGGAGGCCGAAAACTCATCGCCGTAACGGACAACGGCTGCGGAATGGACGCCGCCGACTTAGGCGTCGCCTTCAAACCCCACGCCACCAGCAAGATCAAAACAAGCAGCGATCTTGCGGATATCGCCACCATGGGCTTTCGCGGCGAGGCTCTTGCCAGCATCGCCTCGGTAAGCCGCCTCCGCATCGTCAGCAGAACCGGCAACGCCATACAGGCAAACGCCCTCGACATCGATTGCGGCGCCGCCCAACCCGTCAAACCATGCGCCGGCGATTACGGAACCACCATCGAGATTCGCAACCTTTTCTACAAACTGCCCGCCAGGAGAAAGTTCCTCCGCACCGCCAACACAGAAATGTCGCACATCATCGAACACTTCACGCGAATCGCCCTTGCCCACCGCAACATCGACATGACGCTCATTCATAACGGCAGGCAAATCCACCGACTGCTCAGCAACCAGTCCCTCAAGGACCGCATTGCACAGTTGCTTAGCCGAAACATCGCAGAAGACCTTCTCGAAACCGAAAGCTCTGAACAGGACATGCACATCTTTGCGCTTCTGGGCACACCCGCTATCGCCCGGGGAACCTCGAAATTTCAGTACGTCTTTTGCAACCGGCGTTTTATTCGCGACAGGTTCATCGGACACGCCGTCAAAGAGGCCTATCGCGGACTGATCGAACACAACAAATATCCCGTCGTCTTCCTCTTCCTCGAACTGTCGCCCGACGCCTACGACGTCAATGTCCACCCGACGAAGATCGAGGTTCGCTTCCAGAACGCAAACCTCGTCCATTCGCAGGTCCTGGCCGTCCTTCGCGAAAAACTCCTCAACACCAACCTCGACACCTTCGCACAACTGCCCGCCCGCCCGGTCGACTTGGCGCCCGACGACCGGATGAGTCGCGACGAGCAGGCCAGACGCCGGAGAATTACGCAGGCCATGGCCGATTTCTTCAAGACACACAAGCCCGAACAAACCGCACAGCAGCGATTCGCCTTTACCGCCGGCCGGAAAAGCTCCTCCTCCGTCGCCCTGCCGGAACTTCCCGGACACCCGACAGCTCAACCGGCGACACAAGCAGACGACGATACCCCTTTGCACGCCGATTTTCTGCAACTCCACAACAGCTACATCGTTACACAGACCGACGAAGGTTTTGTCATCATCGATCAGCACGCACTCCACGAACGGATCATCTACGAGGATCTCTGCAGAAAGACCGCCGCCGGACGCCTCGCCTCACAGCGACTGCTCATCCCCGAAACACTCGAAATCGACGACACTCAGGCCGACGCAATCGGCGCCCACAGCGAACTCATCTCAAGGCTCGGCATCGAACTTGCCCCCTTCGGACCTAAGACAATCGCCATCCAGGCCTTTCCCGCAATTCTCGCCGGTGTCTCCCCGGCGGACTTCGTCGGCGACCTGCTCGACAGACTCACCGACAAAAGCCTCAACCTCGACGCCGAAAGGCTCCTCCACGAACTGCTGGACATGACCGCCTGCAAAGCCGCCATAAAAGCAGGCCAATCCCTGACCAATACGGAGATGGCCCAGTTGTTGGCCGACAAGCAAACCATCGAACGCGCAAGCCACTGTCCGCACGGCCGACCGACAACTATAAAATTCACACTCACAGAACTCGAAAAGCAATTCAAGAGAACATGAAAATAATCGCAAACAAGTGGTTCTGGCTCGCCGTCTTCGTCCTTTCATGGACCGTCGCCGGCGTAGCCATGTTCTCTGATGACACCACCGCCATAACCGAACATGGAGGCCCCTGCCCGCAAAGAATAGTCGCCATGGCCCCCAACCTCACCGAGATACTCTTCGCCCTCGGACTCGAAGACAACATCGTCGGCGTGACCGAATACAGCAATCATCCGCCGTCCGCCCGACAAAAACCCGTCATGGGAACATTCTGGCAGCCAAACATAGAAGCCGTCGTCGCCGCCCGCCCGGACCTGGTCGTCGCTCTCGGCTTTAACCGGCAGGCAGGACTCGCCCACCGCCTGGCGCGACTGAATTTCAACACCCTCACCGTCAATATCGAAACAATTCCACAACTCCTCGACGCCATCGAGAAAATAGGGACAGTTACCAATAAAACCGCCGCCGCACGCCGCCTGAGCGAACGGCTCCGGAACAACCTCGACAATATCTCCCGGCGCGTCGCCGCCGGACACCGACCCAAGGTCCTCTACATCATACAAATCGAGCCCCTCCGCGTCGCCGGCAGGCAGACCTTCATAAACGAACTCATCGAATTAGCCGGCGGCGAAAACGCAATCGCCCCCACCATCAACAAGTATCCCCCAGTCGGCCCTGAACAGGTCATCGCCTCCAACCCCGACGTCATTATTCAACCCGTGATGGACGTCATGGAAAAAGCCGATCTCACCGCCGGCAAACAGCAGTTGGTCGAGTACTTCGACCGATTCCAGAGCATTGCCGCCGTAAGCGGTAACCGAATTTACGTTATCGACGGCGATGCCGTCTCGCGCCTCGGCCCGCGGATCGACCAGGCCGCAGAGACCGTCGCAAGATGCCTCAGCCCCGAACTCTTTGAAGAACCATGATATGACAAAACTCCTGACACCGCCAACCCTGTTGACGCGAATCCTGCTTGCAACCGTAATGCTGGCGGCGGTCATGCTTGCCTGCTCACTGCTGGGAACCGAGCATATCTCCTTGAAAAAAGCCCTTGAACCCTCTCACCCCGGCGTCGTCAACCCCGATTATGAAATATTCTTCCGAGTCAGAGGCCCGCGCATCATCCTCGCCGCCATCGTCGGCGCCGCCCTGGCCTGCAGCGGAGCGGTACTCCAGGCCCTTTTGAGAAATCCCCTGGCCGATCCCTACATCCTCGGTATCTCCAGCGGCGCAGGACTCGGCGCCATCATCGCCATCACCATCTTCAGCAGACTCAACTGGATGCTCTGGGGACGTTCTCCCATCGCCTTCTTTGCCTTTGTGGGGGCTCTGGCCACCGCAGGGCTCGTCTGGACCGTCGCAAGGCTCACAGGAAAATCACAAGTTACGCACCTGCTCCTGGCGGGCGTCGTCGTAAACGCCTTCTTCTCGGCGATGATCATGTTTCTAACCTCTATCGCCAACAGTTCCCAGGTCCAGCGAACCATCTTCTGGCTCATGGGCAATATCATCGAAGAGGATCCCCTCGTTTTGTGGACCTCCGGCGGATTCGTGCTGGCCGGCATCTTCGCCCTGTTCTTCATCAGCCCTCAGCTTAACGCGCTTAGCTTCAGCGAAGTTGACGCAAAAGCCATGGGGATCAACACAGCCGCCACCCAAACCGTCGCCTTTGTCCTTGCCGCACTGATCACCGCCGTCGCCGTCAGCCTCAGCGGCCTTGTCGGGTTTGCAGGGCTTATCGTTCCCCACGGAGTAAGGCTCGTATTCGGACCGGATCACCGGCAGCTCCTGCCGCTTAGCGCCCTCATCGGCGCCGGCTTCCTCGTCGCCGCCGACACGCTGGCGCGCATTGTAGTCGCTCCCGCACAACTGCCCGTCGGCGTCGTTACCGCCCTTATCGGCGGGCCGTTCTTCCTCGTCTTACTCGTCAGATATTCCAGAAGGATTGACTGGCTGGCAAAATGAATATTATTGAAGCCAAAAACCTGACCTTCAGTTACACCGATAAGCCGCTCCTGGCCGACCTGACCTTCTCCGTACCGGCCGGCTCATTTGTCGCCATCGCAGGCCCAAACGGCGTCGGAAAGACCACACTGCTGAATCTGCTCTCGGCCTTGCTCAAGACCCAATCCGGCTCAATAATCCTCGACGGCAAGGGCATCCGATCCTTTTCGGCAGCGATGCTCGCCCGGAAAATCGCCGTTGTTCGACAGGAATTCATACCGCCATTCGGTTTTTCCGTCATCCAGACGGTGCTCATGGCCAGAACACCCTACTACAACAGGCTCGGCTTTGAGACCCCCGCCGACAAGGAAATCGCCGCCGGCGCCCTCAAAGCCACTGATATAGCCGATCTGGCAGAGCGACAGCTCGCCCAAATCAGCGGGGGCGAAAGGCAGCGAGTCTTCATTGCCCGAGCCTTGGCCCAGAAAACCCCCATTCTGCTCCTCGACGAGCCCACCAGCTTCCTCGACCTGCGACATCAGGTCAAAATCTACGATCTCCTCAAGAAAATGCAGATTGAAGAGAAAAAAACCGTCATCGCCATCACCCACGACATAAACCTCGCCGCCCAATACTGCGACAATGTTTTGCTCCTGGCACAAGACGCCCGGTATTATCAGGGCACGCCCAACGACGTATTCTCCACCGAAACAATCGGCAAAGTCTATGGTATCGGCGGCTTCTCAGGGGCGGTGAGAACCCAAAAATTCTTCCTGCCGTTGGGCAAGTACGCACGTGATTATCGGGTCATCCGACACACAAGTGCCTGTGAGAACAAAACTTAGATAAAGGCATCGGCCGGCAGGTTTTTTTTGCCGTCGCCTATATTTTCGTTCCAAATATCTGCCGAATATATTATATTACGGGGCTAACTGTACGGTTGCCGAACGTATAAGCTCTATACGGCAAGGTTCATTGCAGGAAAGGTATTGAGCGGTGGCAAAGAAGGTCAAAAAAGCAGTAAAGAAAAAGAAGTCGCCTCAGAAGAAAGCGACCGGGAAGGTCTCTAAAAAAAAGGCTGCAAAGAAGGCTGTAACAAAAAAGAAGAAAGCCGCCGGGAAAACCGCAAAACGAGCCGCCGCCAAAAAGACGCAAGGCGCAAAACCAAAAGCCCGTCGCCGTAAACTCACGCCCGTCGAGATTGAAGGATACAGGCGATTGTTGCTTGAAAAGTGGGCTGAGCTTCTTGGCGACGTCAACCACATCGAAGAGGAAGCCCTCAGAAAGTCAAGACTTGATGCCGCAGGAGACTTGTCCAGCATGCCCATCCACATGGCCGACCTGGGAAGCGACAACTTCGAGCAGGAATTCGCCCTCGGGCTGATGGACAGCGAGAGAAAAATCCTCAACGAAATCCGGGCTGCCCTGCAGCGGATTGACCAGGGAACTTTCGGAATCTGCGAAGGGACTGGAAAACCCATCGCAAAGGCGCGGCTTAATGCCAATCCCTGGGCAAGGTATTGTATCGACTACGCCAGAATGGTAGAAGAAGGCCTCATTCTTGAAGGTGAGAAGGTCCCTGCCGAAGAGCAGGAAGACGAAGCGGGCGTTGAAGATTACCAGGAAAATTGGGACGATACGGAATACGAAGCGCAGGATGACGACGACGACGAACTGCTTGAAGAGCAGCCTGATGACGAAGACGAAGATGCATAACCGATGGCCGCCAGTGAACGACGGGCTTTTTAGCCTGCATACGCCGCGGCCGGACAACGATATCTCTTTTGGGCGGCAAGCGCATTATGAGTTTCGAAAATGAAGTCCAAATGTCCAATTTGTAATGCCCCGGCAAAGAAACATACCGGCCCTGCAAACAGACGAATCCCGAACAGATATTTCCCTTTTTGTTCCGAAAGATGCAAGCTGATTGACCTTGGCGCCTGGCTTGATGCACAATACACGATACCGCAATCCCAGGACGCCGATGACGCCGATTCCGACAACAATTGAACATTTGCTTGCGTACCGACGAATCAATGTATTTGACGCAATAACCCGTTATCAACGCCAATTTTAGTGAAAAAGGCCTTGTCATTTGCCGATAATAGAAAATTCTGGTTGTACTTTTCGTAAATTAAAAACCTTGTTTTAAGTAGTGAAACGGCACTATGACGGAAAAGAAACACGTATGGCAGATATGGGACAACATGGCCTTTGCCAGGTCTTTCCACAGCTTCAAGATGGCCCTTGCCCCTGCCAGAATGGTCATCGCGCTGGCTACGGTTCTGCTTATATGCCTCATCGGATGGCTAATGGACCTTACCGCCGTCATCGGAAGGGATTGGACAGAGACAAAAGCGACAGAAACCATTGATTTCAGTAGCACAGTGGATTTGCGGCCATATGCAAATAATCCCCAAAAAACCCTTTCAGGCATAGAGCAATACAGAATGGACCGGCGTTTTAATGGCGTATTCGCCACTCTTTGGCATTTCGGCGCCGCAAGGTTCAACAGTGCAACCGTCTCCTTGTTCCGACTGGAAATCACAAACCTGCTCCTCAATATCTGGCTATGCTTTCTGGCAATTGTCTGGGCCGTCTGGTTTCATCCGGTTTACAGCATCATCTATTTTATTCTCATTGCCATGGTCGTCTGTATTTCCGGCGGCGCCATCTGTCGAAACGCCGCTCTCGAATTTGCCAGAGGTGAAAAACCCGGCCTCACAGAATCGCTGGGCTTCGGCCTGAAGAAATTCAAAAGCCTCGTCACCGCTCCACTGGTTCTGACCGCAATCACCGCAGGCTTTGGCGCCGTTGTCTACCTGGCCGGACTGATCGGAAACATCCGCTACGCAGGCGAACTCTTTATAGCCCTGACACTGGCGGTCGCACTCGTCTTCGGACTCTTAACCCTCCTGTTCGGCATAGGCTCCATCGCGGGCGCAAATCTCATTTTCCCCGTCATTGCATATGAAGGCTCGGACGGATACGACGCCATCAGCAGATCATTTTGCTACGTCTACACGCATCCATGGTGGATGTTCTGCTACACCGCTATAGCAGCGGCTTTCGGAACCGTGTCGTATCTTTTTGTGCGGCTATTCGTGTTTGGCCTGCTCATTACTACATATACCCTGATCAATCTTGGAATATTCGATCAGCCTGAAGTGCCCGGGAAACTGGCAAGAATATGGGCAAAACCCAACTTTTTTGATCTTGTCGGACAAAACGCAGGCCCCGCCGGCTTGACGGAATCCGCCGCGGCCTTTATCATTTACATCACGGTGCTGCTTGTGGTGGGCCTTGTCGTGGCCTTTGTCATAAGTTTCTATTTCTGTTCAAGTACGATTATCTATGCGCTGATGCGAAGAAAAGTCGACGGCATCGACATGAGCCGCGTCTATGCACCACTCGAACAGGTCGCCCGAGGAGATATCGATTCTTCCGACCGGATTACACGACCGGCGCCCCTGTCCGGCAATGATGATGGAGCAAACTGATTTATGCCCGACAACGATACAACTGAAAAAGGGCGATTGCAGCAAACCCCTGACATCCATGCTTTCTCACACCTTGCCGAAACCGTACTGCACTATCGGAAACTCCTGATTATCTCAGTACACATCGTTGTCTTTGCCGCCGCTTTGATACTGGCCTTTCTATTCGCCTTTAACATGCACGTGGATCGAAAATGGCTGGTTGGCCCCTTTCCTTTCCTCCTGCTGGCGGCCCTGCCCATAAAGCTCATTGTCTTCGGCTGGTACGGACAGTATCGCGGCTGGTGGAGATACGTCGGAATTACCGATCTCATCCAGATAGCAAAGGCCTCTCTGTTCTCGGCTATCATCCTCATGACCCTCTGGACTGCTTACGGCTTGTACGGCGGCCTTGTCCTGCCGGAAACCTGGCCGGCGCAGTTCGACGAGAGGATAGAATCCCTCGAACAGATAATGATTCAACTCCGTCCAGTTGAGAATGAGTTGACAAACCTCACTGCAAAAAGAAAGCCTGTCCCCCAGGATATCGAAAATTGCAGGAGGGTCGTCAACAGGTTCTTCAGATGGTACTACAAAAAAGCCGCCATTCTTCACTACTCCAGGAAGGAAGTCAACAAAGTCATCGAGACGCTCGAAGTTATCGATGAGAAAATCAATGCCCTCCATCGCGGCGGCTCCGCCAGGACTCTAAAGGACCGCATAGGCGAGATCAAAAAGGAGAAGAAACGGCTCAGTAAAATCAAAGTCAAATTCGGCCGACATCAGACCAATCTCGTGAGCCTGCGAGATATGGTTGAGATGGCGCAGACCCGGCAAATCTTGCGCCGAATCGAAGAGGCCAACCCCTCCGAGGAAGAGCGATCTAAAACCGAGGCCCGCATCGAACAACTCAAAGGCTTCTGGCTGCAGATACACGGCGTCATCATGCTTGATTTGTTTACCACCATCATGCTCCTTGCCGGCGCCAGAATGGTCGTTCGGCTCTATCACGAGGAATACTTCTCGAGTACTCCGGCTGTGCTTAAACGATTTCTTATCGTCGGCGCCGGTGACGCCGGCGAAGCTCTGCTCCGTGAAATGATGCGTATAAAAATGGGCGAATACCACGTCGTCGGATTTGTCGACGACGACCCCGTAAAGCAGGGCATGAGAATCCACGGAGTGCCCGTTCTTGGCGCCGTCGATACGCTGCCGAAGATTTGCACCGAGCAGAAAATCGACGAAATCGGCATCGCATTGCCCAGCGCAAGCCATAAAGAGCTCAGGCGCGTTGTTCAGGTCTGCCAGGGAACAAATATCCGCTTCCGCACCGTCCCCTCGATCACCGACATCGCATCCGGAAAACTTCGTGTCTCGCAAATCCGGGACGTCGAGATCCATGACCTGCTCGGAAGAGATGTCGTCGAGCTTGACCTCGACGATATCGAACACTTTCTCAAGGGAAAAACCATCTTCGTCACCGGCGCCGGCGGCTCCATTGGTTCGGAAATGTGTCGCCAGGTATGCAAATTCAAACCGAAACTTCTCCTCCTGGCCGAACAGGCCGAAAACCCGTTGTTCTTTATCGAACGCGAGCTGGAAACCGCCTTCTCCGACGTAAGGATACTGCCCCTGATCTGCGACATCACCGATAAGCCGCGCCTCCGGCAGTTGTTCGCACAATATAAACCGCAAGTCGTTATCCACGCCGCCGCCCACAAGCATGTACCACTCATGGAAACCAACCCGGGAGAGGCCGTCAAGAATAATGTCATCGGCACCATGACCGTCGCCGAAGTCATTGGCGACTTCGGCGACGACAACTTCGTCATGATCAGCACAGACAAGGCCGTCAACCCCACCAGCATCATGGGCTCCACAAAACGAATCGCAGAGACCTACATCCAGGATCTCAACAGCACCAGCAAAACGCACTTCGTCACCGTCCGATTCGGAAACGTCCTCGGCTCAAACGGCTCCGTCGTGCCCATCTTTAAGAAACAGATCGCCGACGGAGGACCCGTTACCGTCACACATCCCGAAATGAGACGATACTTCATGACTATACCCGAAGCCAGCCAGCTCGTCCTCCAGGCCGCCACTATGGGACAGGGCGGCGAAATCTTCGTCCTCGATATGGGAGAGCCCGTCAAGATACTGGACCTCGCCACCGAACTGATCACGCTCAGCGGTTTCAAGCCGAACGAAGATATCGAAATCGTCTTCACCGGAATGCGACCCGGCGAAAAACTCTTCGAGGAACTCTCCATCGAAGGCGAGGATATGCTCCCCACGCGCCACCCCAAAATCGGAATCTGGAAAAACATCCCAAAAGACAGACAGACCCTCCGATCCGAAATCGCAAAACTCATCGACATCGCACAGGACCAGGATTACGACGCCATCGTCAACGAAATCAAGGTCCTCCTCCCCGAATACCTCGGCGACAAGAATAACAACAATAACCATTGACAGATCACGCCCCCCCCGTCAACCCGGCCCGGCGATAGACGCTCCCCACCAGCCGCAACGCATCTTCGATAGCCGGCGCAAAGAACACGGTGTAGTAGGGATTCATAACCGCACACGCCCGGCCGTGCGTCAGTATGTCCACTAACGAAAAACTCGTCAGATGGCCGCCGTTGGTTCCACCCATCAGGTTTTTATAATAGTTCGCAGGGCGGCCAGAAGCATATTAACATGGTTTTGCGTGCAACTGCAGCCCATCAGGCCTATCCGCCAGACCTTGCCGGCGAAGTCGCCTAATCCGCCGCCTATTTCGATGTTATACTCGTCGAGCAGGCGCCGACGCACCGCAGCGTCATCGACGCCGGCGGGAATCTTCACGGCGTTTAACATCGGGAGGCGATACTGCGCCGCGACAAGAAACTCAAAGCCCAACCCTTCCAGACCCTGCCGCAGCAACTCATGATTGCGGCGATGTCGCTCAAAGCGCGCCTCCAGCCCCTCCTCGAATATCAGGCTCAGTG
>QNBS01000002.1 GCA_003644175.1 Planctomycetota bacterium
CAGATAGTAGCTGTTGCTGCGAAAGGCGAATTTGGCGGCCACCTCTCTTAGTTCATCGCGCCGGGCGCCGCTCAATTCTTCCAACTGATCGATAGTTGTGACGTATTTGATTTCGATTTCAAACCTTTCCAGGTTAACACCTACTAATTGGGGGCATCCGCCTGCCCTCTGGTATGTTCGTCCTGCGAGTACTTTTCTTCGTAGATGCTCTTACGGCGGAAAATCAGGGCAAATGTTGCGCATATAATTCTGATATCCAACCAGAAACTCCGTTTATCGACGTATTCTACGTCCAGGTCGAGTTTTCGTTCACGGGTCAAGGCCCCGCGCCCGCTGATCTGGGCCAGTCCGGTAAGCCCCGGCTTGACGAGAAGCCGTCGCTTCTGGTCTTCATTCCATTCGGCAATCTGCGAAACATACAAAGGCCTCGGACCCACCAGAGACATCTGTCCGACCGCCACATTGAGCAATTGCGGCAGTTCGTCAAGCGACCGCTCTCGCAGAAACCGGCCTGTCCGCGTCAGTCGGGGGTCGTCGGCTGACTTTGGACTGGCGCCGAAAGGATCGATATCCGTTCGCATAGTGCGAAACTTGTACAGAGCAAACGGTTTTCCGCCCAGGCCCGCCCGTTCCTGCCTGAAGATGGCGGGCCCCTTGCTCGAAAGCCTGACCAGCAGGGCCGTTATCAGCAGAACCGGCGACAGGATTATCAGACCGCACAATGAAACAAGAATATCCAAACTTCTTTTGAAAAATGCGTATATCAATTTGTGCTCGGCAACTTGTATTCTGAACAGACCCTGTTTGGCTCGAAAACAATCGGAACCCGGTATGCTACCGAAAACAAAGAAAGTTGTCAATAATCAGTTTGGTTATGAATTCTCTGGACAATCATGCCGATTTATTGTAAACTGCTAAGCATAGTGGCCACAGTGCCTTAGCCGCAATGTCCCGACGGATTCAAAAAAGGCGATTTTGAAAAACATAATCATTTTATTCAGTTGTATCGGCAGGCGGGTGTCTCTGCTGAAAAGTTTCCATGCGGCAGCGGCTCAGTTGAAGTTGAGACCGCATATTATCGGAACCGATATCACCAACCTCAGTGCCGCTCTGCAATTGTGCGATAAACGGCACATTGTGCATCATGTGGGGCACGCGGACTATCCGGGGCAACTTGCAGACATTGTCGAGAAAGACCGGGTCGATCTGCTCGTGCCGACGACAGATCTGGACCTGAAACTGCTGGCGCAAAACACCGATTTGTTCGAGCAATTCGGCTGTCGCGTACTCATTTCAAGACCTGATGTCATCGATATTTGCCAGGATAAAAGAAAAACCTTTCAGTTTCTCTCGCAAAACGCCTTTGATACGCCGGCAACAATGGCCCCGGCCGAGGCCCTTGCAAAGAGGGACATGGCTTTTCCCTGTTTCCTGAAGCCCTGGGACGGACACGCCGGCCGGGGCACGGCGAAGGTGGAAAACCGTCAGGAGTTGGAGATGCTCGCCCGGAGAATTCCCAACTGCATAGTGCAGGAATTTGTCGACGGTGTGGAATTTACCTGCGATGTCTTTGTTGATTTCGACATGAAAGTACGATGTGTCGTGCCGCGCAAGAGAATCGAGATACGCGACGGAGAAGTCAGCAAGGGACAGATTGCCGGGCACGAGGCGATCATGTCGCAGACGCAGGCCCTGGTTGAGACTCTGGGCGCAGGACCCGGTGTGGTCACGATTCAACTGATCCTCGACGCCGCAGAGAACATCAAGTTCATAGAGATCAATCCGAGGTTCGGCGGCGGTGTGCCGCTTTCGATAAAGGCAGGCGCCGACTTTCCGAAATGGATACTGCAGCAAATAGTCGGAGAAGAACCAAAGATCGAATTCGGCAATTTCAAAGACGGCCTTATAATGCTTCGGTATGACGATGAGGTGTGGATAGACCCACAGTAACAGTTGGGAGAGTGCTTTGTGTTTCTCGATAATGTGATAGGAGACCGGAGACCCGTATCATGGGTGCTTCAGTTTTGGCCCGTGTTGGCGTCGTCTTTTGCTTGTGCATTGACGGCTACCTGGCTGTGCAGGAAGATTGCGATGAGATTCGGCTTCGTCGACAAGCCCGACAATCTCGTGAAGACCCACAAGGTGCCCGTCGCCTACCTGGGCGGGGTCGGCATCCTCGCGGGACTGGCCGTGGGAGTGCTCGTCGGTTTTCATGTCATACAGGATATGCACATGAAGCTTATCATCCAGGATATGCAGGTTAAGGTTGCCTTTAAGTGGCTTTTAGGTATCCTCGGAGGAGCCGCTATCGCATGTTCTATCGGTGTAATTGACGATCTGTTCGATATACGGCCTTCCAGGAAACTGGCAGGCCAAATCGTCGCTGCGATTGTCCTGCTGTGTGTTGGAATCAAGCCCGCCCTGCGCCCTTTCACAGATTTTCTTAATCTGCCTGTGCCGGTGGTTGTGGAAACGATGCTCGATATGGGCGTGGTCATTGTTTTCGTCCTCGGCGCTGCGAATTCGCTGAATCTTCTGGACGGGCTCGACGGGCTTTGCGGGGGAGTAACCGGAATTATTACGGTCGCCATGCTGCTTCTGGCGATTCACCTTGGAACCTGGGGATCCAGTGAGACGGGAGATCCTGTGCGGATCATTGTATGTCTTGCGATAACCGGAGGGGTATTCGGCTTCTTGCCCTTCAATCGTCATCCGGCAAAGATATTCATGGGCGACGCCGGCAGCATGCTGCTGGGTTTTTGCATCGCCGCTCTAATGATCCTTTTTGCAGAAGACATCCCACGATGGTGGATGGCTTCGATCGTGGTGTTCGGACTGCCGATACTGGATACGGCCACTGCTTTGGCAAGAAGGCTTCTGAACAAAAGACCGTTGTTTGTATCCGACAGAGGGCATATCTACGACCAGATGATCGACAGGGGGATGCCGCTGAAAAAAACCGTCAAGATATGTTATCTCCTTGCCGGTATGTACGCGCTGATAGGCCTGACAATGAGCCAGATAAGAACCAGGTATGCAGTTGTGGTGTATGCAGCGGTGTTTATAATCTCAGGCCTGGTCGTCTGGAAAAAGGGCTTTTTGAAGATGGAAGGACTTAGGGGAGCGGTGCGGAAGAAAGAGGACGGTCGGCCCGCCGAGTGAGGCGACCCACATAGACATTAGATCGACAACCTGTAGTGCGGCTTTTTCTGCTTCAGAGCACATGCCCGGTTTATAGTCGTAAGCCTGTATAAGTTACGCATTAAAATCAGCGCTTCTCAGTTATTGATTTTTCAGGAAAGACAGAAGTCAATGAAAGATGAGAGTGTAATCAATGCGATTTCGATAGATGTGGAAGGTTTTGTTGAATCTAACCGGGAGAGTTTTCATGTAGACGCCAAATATATTGACCCGGATAGAGAAAACGATGAGATAAAAAAAAATACGGCTGCATGCCTTGAATTGCTCGAAGAGGCCGGCGTGAAGGCTACTTTTTTTATTGTCGGCAGAATCGCATATGACATTCCTGAGGTGGTAAAGCAAATCGCAGACGCCGGCCATGAGATCGGCTGTCACAATTATGAACACGTTCGGCTTTTTAGCACAAACAAAAAAGAGTTCGCTGAAAAGATTACTATAGCCAAGGCAAAACTGGAAGATGTGTCCGGCCGGAGGGTATTCGGGTATCGTGCTCCGGAATTTTCGATCACTTCCAAAACCCTTTGGGCGGTAGATGCTCTAAAGGAAACGGGATTTGTTTATGACTCAAGCGTTTGCCCGGCGGGAATGCACGATGTTTACGGAATTGAAAACGCAGAGCCCGTAATACATCGATTCGAAAACGGGCTTATAGAATTCCCGATGGCGACGACTGTTGTAATCGGCAAAAGAATTCCTTTTGGAGGGGGGGGGTATTTTCGACTTTACCCGCTGTGGCTTACAAAATATTTTCTTTCGAAGTGCAATAAGGACGAGGAGCCATGCATGTTCTATATACACCCATATGAGATTGGGCCCGAAATACCAAAGATTCGGGAATTGTCGGCATATAGGAAATTCAGGCATTACTTCCATTGCAAAAACGGCGGGAAGCGAGTTAAGAAATTTCTTAAGAACACGCATTTTGCGTCAACGGTAGAAGTTCTAAGAAATGAAGGGTATATCGAGGATATGAATGTCCATGAATGAAAGCGGCGGTAAATATCCAACACTTTTTTGCTGAATGGGGAATAGTTTCTTTATGGCAGTTTGCGACTAATGATCGGACCGGCAATTCGCGTAGCCCATAAGGGCAATTTTTTCCACAATTCTATTTTTTTTCGAAACTTTGGGTTGTCCGGGCTAAGCAAGCTCAATTCATAACCGGGTCTGGTCCAATACTGGTAGTGCAGATCCACCGGTTCCGGCCCCCATTGTTTTTTGAAGCGGTGTGTTGGGCCATCTACGGAACATCTCCCAAAATCAAAAAAGTTTGCGTCTTGCAGACAATAATGTTTGATTATTGACCAATATAATAAGTTGTTGGGACACAATCGGTTATACTCAACTAAAGTACTGGCGAAGGGAATTTCCGCATAACCATTGAAGCAAAATGTCAAAGCCCCTCCAATCGTTTGGTTGTTTAAGCGAGCGAGGAAAAGGCGGCTGTTTTCAGGAAGCGTATCCATCAGGTTCTTCAGCAATTTCGAAGGAAATACAGGAGTACCAAGCTGGCGCATTCTCTTTGCGTAAACGGAATAAAACTCAGTTAATTGATCCGTGCCGCCTTGAGAAACCACGATGCCTGATTTTTCGGCCTTTCGGACCTGGTTGCGAACCTTACAATTAAAAGCTTTCCATATCTTTTCGGGATCACTGTCGAGAGGCAAATACATCACCATTTTGCCTTTTCGAGTATGCAAATCATACGGAAGGGGAATTACATTGCGAAATTCGATGGAATCACATTTTTTATCAGTTGCGATCTCAACGGCACGATCGAAAAGAGCATCTCTTGCCTGCGGTGAATCGGATAGAATGCCTCCGTGATCACTGAATGCCTGTGAAACCATAAAGTTTCCAAAAAGCCGACTCCTGGCATGAATTAAAGGCAAGACCCCCTTTATACCGCCCGCATCGCGAGCAACGAGGTAATAGGACTTGAGTTTTGCGGCGGAAGCAGCGGCATGCGCCCATGCCTGCAGATGACATACCCTGCCGTCGGGTTGCCGTCGTACAAATTGCTTACAGGCATCATTTAGATCTGCGAGCACATGGACATTCATTCGGCTGCATCTCCAAAGAAAGTGGCGATGTTGTCGGAATTGCAAATGCATTTTGAAAGCTGCTTCCAGACAGTTTCATCGTACACCTGAACTGAATAAGTTACTTTCGAAAATATTTTTTTCATATCTATCATAACAACGCGTGTATATCCCGCCTTTTCGAGCCCTTTAACAGAGGGTATATTAGCCGGGTCAACATCGACGTAGGCTTCTCTGAAACCGGATTGCCTGAGGGATTGCGCCATAAAACGAATGACATTCGGATAACACGCGCGTCCACGCGCCTTGCCAACGGTTATGGCGTTATACATCCATGCCTGGCGGCCGGGCAACTCGAATTCAAGGCGGAGTTCATGCAACTCCTTGTGTTTGAATTCAGCCCAGAAGTAACTTATTAATTCATCGTTTTCTATAATACCAAAGCATCTGTCTCCATCGTCAAAACGTTTTGCAAGAGATTTCGGGGAAACATACATTACTCGAAGCATCTTCTCAGAATCGTTTTTTGTTAATTCTGCGAAATTGAAGCCCGGATCGGGTTCTGCAGCTTCATCGAAATCGAGATGTACAATATAACGAGACTGTCTTTGATAAAATGGCCCGACAGCAGCCCTTAAAAGACGGCTGATTAGTTCGCTATAGCCATGCAAACGGACAAATTTCAAGGCTTGAGAGACTAATGTAAGCATACACCGGTTTTCTATTTCGCTTGTTCAAATTTACATATAAAATCAATGACTTTGCGGGCGTTGGCGAGATTTACCCTTGGATGGACCGGTAGATTGACAACCTCTCTTGCGGCTTTTTCCGCTTGAGGGCACAGGCCCCATTTGTAGTCATACATTTCGATTTTTTCTATCTGATTATGTAAAGGTGAAATGAACCATGATCCAAGTTCGATACCATTTTTTTCCGCAGCTTTGAGCGCGGCGTCTTTGTCTTTGACTCGGACAGGATAGCGGACAAAAACAGGATCGGTATGGTCGGGTGGCTGGATAATCCGCCATCCTCGTTGAGCGAGCATCTCATCGTAAAACTTAGTCATTTTCTTTCGATGTTGAATTATCCGGTCCAGCTTGCGTAACTGTTTTCTTCCCGCAAATGCCTGTGGCGAAGACATCGCCATAAAGAATCCTTCAGGTTCAACCGGTATTTCAAGTTCACGGTTGGTCGTGGAGCCTACTATAAGACCCTTATCACTTAGCCATCGAAAGGTGTTCGTGGCGAAGACGGTCGTTTTGGGATAGACAAACGCTCTGTAGACCATAAGTTGAGCCGTTAACATTGCAACTCTTTTTAGCGACGGACCTTGTATTTCAGTTTTACGCAATTGATTTATTTTCGAAGCAATTTCCGGGGTATTACATAACGCCATTCCACCCAGACCGGTTGTGTAGGGTTTGTTCCACTGGCTGGAGAAATAAGAAGCAACCCCGAAAGTGCCCGCTAATTTTCCTCTGTATTTGCTTCCAAGCGCAAGACAGCAGTCTTCGATCACAAAAACGCCCCGGCGATCGGCTATTTCGAGTAAACGATCCATATCGACAAGATAACCATAGGTGTGCTGCGCAACAATGACTTTTGTTCTTTCGGTAATCTTGTCGGCAAGCAGATCGAGATTCATATTGTAAGTGAAAGGTTCTATGTCAACGTAGACGGGAGCGGCGCCCAGGTACTTTACAGGCGTAACATCCATAACGCATGTATAACCGGGCAGTATTACTTCGTCTCCTTCGCCTACGCCAAGAGACTTAAGAATCGCATACATTGCCACCCGGCCCTTCCAAAAAGAAAAGGCGTCGCCGGCCTTGAAAACGTCGGCAAAATCTGATTCGTAAGCTCGTATGTTTTTTTTCATCTTTTATCTTACCTTAGTAAACCGAGGACTTACACATCTTCTGAGTCGGGTATTCCCCTTATTTGATTACGATAAAGACGAAGCATTGCAGATGCCTTTCGTACCGTGTAGCTTTGGGGAAACATTTTCCCAATCAACGCCGGAATCGGCCCCTGTGTCAATGCTGAAATCATGGATAAACTCCTGCTAAACACCAACCGCTGTTTAACCGGTTTGACCGTCCAGCCCATACGTTTTTTGAAATGGTCGAGTTTTCCGGTTTCTTCAAGCGAACCTAAACCGTAACATATGCCCTCAGATCGCTCATCTCGAAGGAAATGCCGGGCAACCGTAAACGATAACGCATTGTTGGCGTATTTATTTCTCAATTCTGTTAAAGAATGATTTACCACCCACTCCTGCCAGTTTCCTTCAGCGGCGACAGAAATCAAGAATGCCGCCAGGTTGCCTTCAATAAAGGCTCCCCAGGCGCTAACACCATCCACCGCTTTTGCCGCCCGGCAGTACTTTCTCCAATACGCGGGATCGGCATAATGACTTTCTCGCCTCTGTCTTTGGGCGGTACTAATATTAAGCGGCAAACCGTTGTCAATTAACCAGTCAAAATCTAAACGCTCAACTTCGCAATTCTCCAGCCCTCGTCTGGTCTGATTTCTGGCTTTCTGATGGAGACTGGGCATGTCATAGTTTTTATCGGTATTGACCGTGATACTGCTGACAAAGCCGTATGCCGACAACGGCGCCGGGTAACGCATAGCCCTTAGCTTATACTTTTTCATCAGTTCATCAATCTCAGGCTCGGATGGTTCGATAAGTTTATAAAAAGGCAACGCAAGAAGCACCTTAGGTTGAATCTCACACCACCAGGCGCCGTTGCTCTCGATGACCTTATGGCCAAGTCGTTCAAAAAACTCTACCATTGGATTTGATTTTGTCATTGGAACGCTTCTAAAAGGTTTATATCAACAACGATCAGCAAAATGCTTTACGGTCAATTTTAGATTTCCATTTGGCGACAACATCACAGATATGTAATTGCTGGGAGTCGGTTAATTCGGCGTAGCAGGGCAACATAAATAATCTCTTGATCGTGTTTTCCAGCCTAGGACACTGTCCTTTTTTGTAACCAAATCTGGCTGCTGTCCGAAGACATTCGGGCCAAAGTACAAAAGCATCTATATTATGGTCGGTAAAGTAGTCCAGGCTTTTATCACAGATTGTCGGCGACTCAACAATAATGGGGCAAATGTACCCATTCCACCGTTCTTTAGCTTCTATAAAGTTGGACAACGGCGCCATTTTTTCAAGTATCCTGGAAATTCTGCCGGCAAAGTTCCTTTGGCGGTCAAATCTGAAGAATTCCCTCTGGATATTACTGTTTACAAGCCTCCGGTCCAGCCGGGATATTTTTTCAAGTTCAACCTGGAACTGTAGAGCGCCGTCACGTCGTAGTTCGAGCAGATGCGCAAATGCCAGTAGGCCATACCATGGTTTTCTGTATAGCGTGGAAATCACCATATGACGGACAAGTGATTTAAAACTAAAAGACCCGCCCGATATGACAAATGTTTTTATTATTTCTTTTACCTTTTCAAGGCAGGCTGGATCATTGACTATCAAAACGCCGCCTCCCCCGACGGAAATCGGCTTATGATAGTTAAAGCTGAATACGCCGGCGGCGCCATCCAATCCCGGCGGTTTTGTATCACTATAACTACCCAATGCGTGTGTGCAGTCTTCGATGATCGGGCGACCGGGTAAAATTTTTTTTATTGCGTCGATATTTCCAGGATAACCAAATGTATGGATCGGAATAACAGCGTCAATCTGATCGCTGTTTTCTTTTAGCGATTCCATATCAAATGAAAACGTATCAGGATCAGTGTCTATAAAAATGCATTTTAAACCGGCGGCGGCGACCGCCTCAAAAACACTGACACAGCTATAAACAGGAACCGCCACTTTGCTGTTTTCCGCCAACCCTAAAGCCTTGAGGATTATGGTCAGCCCCGCCGTTGCGCCATTGAGAGCGAATATGCAATCGGGTTTTACCTTCTCATCCAGGCCGGGCAGGAGGATTGAATCGTCATCGGCTTCTGAGTATAACGCACGACAGATATCCCTTATACCTACCTGAGGATGATACCTGGGAATCATTCGCCAGGATGTGCTCATCAATACCTGTCCTTGCTAAAGATAAAATGATTTGCAGAATTATTTGGTGTGTACAATTTCTTAATTGCCGGGCTTTCGAGGTTTCTTTGCTACGGCTTCGAAAAGTTCCAAAAAGCGTTTCGTCCCGACAGCAAAGGAGAGTTCTTTGTTGTAGAATTCTCTTCCATTATTTCCCATCTGATCCAGTTGAGATTTAGGCATTGCACAAAATTCTTCTACCTTTTCCACAATGCTTTGCGGGTTTTCCGGTTCACACACCAGGCCTGCTTTTGCACGGGTAACAAGATCAGCAGCATCGCCCTTAACACCGATAAGAATTGGGCGCCCCACCGACAGATATGCCTGTGTTTTTGATGGTATGGTGTAATCATAGACCGGATCAGCCCTGAGATGAACGAGCAAAATATCCGCCAAACTTAAAATAGCGCCAATTTCAGAAATAGGTTTTCTAGGGAAAAATCTCATATTGTCTAAGTCCATCTCGCCGGCTTTTTGTTTAAGATTATCAACTTCCACCCCTCCGCCTATCATCACGAACTGTACATGCGGCTGTCGCGATTTCAAAATAGCAGCGGCTTCAAGTACGTTTTCCAGGGCCTGAGCTTTGCCCATATTCCCCGCAAATACGACATTGAGTTTCCCGGTCATGCCCATAGAATCAGCCAACTGATCATCTTTTTTCTTTGTTGAAATCACATCATCGTTGCACCAGTTATAAATAACTTCGATCTTGCTTTCCGGCACTCCTCGTTCAATCAATTTCTGTTTATAGCCCGGAGAAATTACAGCAATTTTACTGGCGCATTTATACGTCAGGCCGCACCACTTTGAGGTCATCCAAATTCCGGCTTTATTCGTGAACATACCCGTAGCGTCAAGACAGTCCGGCCAAAGATCCTGTATATAGTAAACATAAGGAATTCTTCGCAAGTACTTCAGGATAATCCCCGGCAGGCCTATCGTTGTCGGCCCCTGCCCTATAAAGGCGACATCGGCGGATTTTACGATCGCAGCGCCGATGGTTGAGGCGGTAAATGCGAAACTGGAATAATTCGCAATCCTTTTCAAAGATGACTGGTCATGGCTTGGATAAAGTGGAACACGGTTTACCGGGATGCCGTCCATGACTTCCCTTTGCAGGAATTTGACTTTATATCCGTCATATATCTTGCCTGCGGGGTAATTAGGGAAACCTGTAAGAACCTCTACTTTATGGCCAAGTTCGACGAGTTTTTTGGCAAAAGGTAAGCCATAAAAAAAGTTGGGCTCCGGCTGAAAAAAATGTGTTACAAAGAGTATTTTCATTGTCCATAAATCTTTCTAGGTCTACGCCAAGTCGTTATATTTAATTCCATCCCACAGGTTGCTTAGTTTTGCTGTTCCGAGGATGAGCTTTACTACTCGTTCGGATGTGTTTTCTATCTGGTAGTCATTCGGTATCGGGACTGCCTTTGAACAAATGTCGGCGGACATTTGTAATTTTACTGCCTGGCTGATTATTTCGGAATCAAGGCCCGTTACGACGATGGAACCTGCGTCCATTGCTTCGGGACGTTCGATCGCGTTGCGAACTGTTATTGCGGGAAAATTAAGCATTGAGGATTCTTCGCATATTGTGCCGCTGTCTGAAATTACACAGGCCGCTTTCATCTGCAATTTGACATAATCCAGGAAACCAAATGGTTTTAAGAATTTTATTTTCTTCGAGATATCAGTTCTTCCAAGCTTTTGGAGGCGTTTTTTGGTTCTTGGGTGTGTTGAAACGATAACCGGGAAGCCAAAGTCCTTTACCAATGCTTCCATCGCGTCGATCAGCTGGGTTAGGTTGCCGCTTTGGTCGACATTTTCCTCGCGGTGGATGCTTGCCAGGAAATATTTCTTTTCCGTCAGCTTCAGTTCATCCAGTATCTTCGAAGCTTTTATATTGTCGAGGTGCGTAAGGAGCACTTCGCGCATTGGCGAGCCTGTGACGTAAATCCTGCGGTGCGGGAGGCCCTCTGCGATGAGGTGCCTTCGTGCGTGTTCGGTATAGCACAGATTGAAATCGCTTGTGTGGTCTATGATGCGGCGGTTTGTCTCTTCGGGGACGTTAAAGTCGAAGCTGCGGTTGCCTGCTTCCATGTGGAAGATCGGGATTTTCATGCGTTTTGTAATTATACCGGCGATAGAGCTGTTTGTATCACCAAGGATCAAGACTGCATCGGGTTTTTCTTTTTTGAGAATTTCCTCGGTGGCGATCATTATTCCGCCGTAAACTTTGCCGAGGCTGGATGTGTCGACATTCATGAAATAGTCGGGCTTCTTCACATTTAAGTCTTTGAAGAAAACCTCGTTTAGCTCGTAGTCGTAGTTTTGGCCGGTATGAACCAGTACGTGCTCAACGTGTTTGTCCAGTCTTGCCAGAACAGAAGAGAGCCTGATTATTTCCGGGCGCGTACCCAGTATCGTTACAACTTTCATGCTTAAACCTCTTCGTAATATGTGTCGGGATCGTCCGGATTGAAATGCTCATTAATCCAGAACAGGGTAACCAGTTCGGTGTCGCCTGTGTTGCTTATGTTATGCGTATAATAGATCGGCATTTCGACCCATGAGGGTTTATGGCCCGAGACTTTGTATTCGATGACTTTGTCGGTGCCGATTCGGCGTAATTTGATGCTTGCATTGCCGCTAACAACACAAAATTTCTCGTTTTTTCTGATGTGATAATGATTCCCTCGAGTAATGCCGGGTTTTGTAGTTGAAAAAGAAACCTGGCCGCATTTTTCAAATTTAAATACTTCAACAAAACTACCTCGAAGGTCGGTATTTAGTTTCAGATTTCTTTGCCAGTCAACTTCATCCATATAAGTGATAAAAGTATTATACAGGTCGCGTTCTAAATCAGTTCTTATCTCAGGAACCATACCATTGTCATAATAAAAATCTTTAAACTTATTGAGCAAGCCAAGCAACTCGGAAACTTTTAATTCAGCTCTTGGGCTGATATATTCAACTTTATACCCATTCGGAGGACTTTTTATGAGATCATAAATATCGTCAACAAGGCTGTTGATATAAATCAATGCCATTTGACCGTCTTTCATTACCGTCGGTTCTTCACCATGTGTAACCTGATGGCAAAAAGTGGCGACTACGGAATTATAAAATGGCCTGCCGTTGTCTCCGAAAACATTTGGTATAACCATCGAAACTGCCGGAGTATTATTTACCTTACTCCATTTTCCGAGAAGCTCCATTGCTTTCTTTTTACCTCGGCCGTATTCATTATCGCGATCAATCTGGGTTGAAGATGAGAACAGGATATAGGGCTTATTGCCGGAAGCATCAACAAACTCAAGCAATTTCTCCATCAACTCAACATTCTTATTATATATCACTTCAGGTTCGTCTCTGTTAACTCCGGCTAAGTGTACAATTGCATCGGCATTTTTTACAAAATCTATAAATTGATCAGGGTTTTCATAATAGCTGTCTTGAAACGGCAAGACTTCGACGCTTTCTTCCCTTTTTAGCCGGTCGCGCAAATGTGCACCGACAAATCCCGCCATCCCTGTAATTCCAACTTTAAGTTTTCCCATTAGATTTACCTGATTATACGGCATACTGTGATATTTTATTGCCCCAGTTCAGCGGTAACTTCGGGCAATGTCAAAAGAAGTTCTTCCACGCCTTTAACATCAAGCCTCTCTGTGTTATGTGAAGTATAATCTTCAACTTCAGCCTCTTTTTCGTCGCCTTCTGTAAAGTATAAAGAATAATTTAAACTTCTGTCATCAAGCAGAATCCTGTAGTAATCACCCATATCTTCGGATCTTCTGATTTCTTCTTTGCTGACAAGAGTTTCAAATATTTTTTCACCATGACGCATCCCAATAATATTTGTCTCAATGTTTGAGTTGAAAATATTTTTTAATGCCTGCGCTAAATCTCCAACCGTACAGGCTGGGGCCTTTTTAACAAAAATATCCCCCGGTTTTGCATTGGAAAACGCAAACAAAACAAGGTCTACCGAATCCCTTAACGGCAATAAAAATCTTGTCATTCCGGGTACAGTGATTGTCAAAGGCAGGTTATTCTTTATCTGATTTATAAAAAGCGGAATAACCGAGCCTCTTGAACACATAACATTGCCGTATCTGACACAGCAAACAACAGTATCCACACATGCTTCAGTTCGCGCCGCAGCTTGTGCAACTTTCTCCATGACGGCCTTAGTCATCCCCATTGTATTTATAGGATATACGGCTTTATCGGTACTTAGGCACACAACAGTCGAAACTCCATGAGCAATTGCCGACTCAATTACATTATGTCCACCTTGAATATTCGTCATTACCGCCTGTATCGGAAAAAATTCACAGGACGGCACCTGTTTTAATGCCGCAGCGTGAAAAATATAATCTACTCCTTGCATAGCATTATTCACACTGTCTATGTCTCTTACGTCGCCGATATAAAATTTTAGCCTGGGATTATTATAATCAATTCGCATAAGCTCTTGCTTAAGCTCGTCCCTGCTGAAAATACGAATCTCTTTTATATCCGGGCAGGTTTCAACAAGATGCTTGACCATCGCCTTGCCGAAAGACCCTGTTCCGCCGGTAATAAGAAATGTTTTTCCGGCCATCTTGCTCTGGCTCATATGTAATTCCTCAAATAAACGATGTTTCTGTTTCTATTATATACCCTTTAATTATTTATCTGCAACTTGATGGAGTACCCGCAAGATATCTCTTGCAACGACATTCCAGTCAGCTGGAAATTTTTCCGTTTTCTTAAGCTGTTTTAAACCTTGTGCGATCAGATGGTTTCTTAATTTTTCTTTCTTTCTTATGTTTATTAATTCATTATATATCGAATCCATGTCCCACGGATTATAATAAACGGCTGCATCATTACAGACATATTGCGAAAAATCAAGGTCGGGTGCAAGAATAGGCAAGCCTGCGATCATAGCCTCAAGATAGGGAGTCGGTAAACACTCTAACAGCGTTGGCATCCACAGTAAATCAGCAGCCTGAAGATAAGCGGCAACTTCCTCTCGAGAAAGCTGGCCGACATTAACAATCAGGTCCCTTATGTCTCCTGTGTTGATGTCACGAAGAAATTTTTGAGACGGTTTGTTGTCTTGTGGATTAACAGTGGTAATAAATTTTATTTTATTTTCTCGCAGTTGAGTTGCATACTTTTTGCATAAAGGTAAAAGCACATGAGGATTTCTATGAGGCATATATCGCGTCAAAACCAGAACATGAAAAGAATTCCGACTGCGCTCGATAACCATTGGGGTTTTCATTTTTTTTGATGTTGAAATCTCCATTGGAGGCGGAAATCCAAGAACAGTTACTTTGTCCTCCGGATAAGAATACTTTTGACAAAAATGCTTTTTGACAACAGGTGTTTGACAGAATATCCAGCTTGATGTCCGTACAAATTGCTTCATTTGATATCGAAGCATCATAAGCCTAAGGCGCATTTTAAAGTACATGTTTGGATAATGTTTTTTGTCATAGAAAAAATAAGCGTTTCTAATGTAGAGTACTTGCGGCGCCGTGGGTTTGGCAAGACCTACATTCGCCGGACTAAAGACGACATCAGGCGCATAATCCTTAATGATTTTTGGTAATTTTATATACTCAAATTTTAATCGCGGCGACAACGTATGTGGGCCGGGATAAAGAAACAAATCACTCCGAGATGGAAACTCGACATCTTCGTAACCACAATTAGCAGGGCAAATAAGAAGATACCGCTCGTTTTGAGAAACATCCTTGAGAGCCTTAAAAAGATTAATAGTTTGAATTAATCCTCCTCCTGAGCGACAAGAATAGGCAATGACAGCAATTTTAAGAGACATTTAAAATAAATTCCTTTTTTCAGAAATAATTCCTGCAAAACCCATTATTTCATTCAGTGCTTTGCCCCATGTTTTTTCCCAGCTAAACCTTTTGATCACTTCGCTACGGGCTTGCCGCCCCATACGAACTCTGAGGTTTTGATCTTTTATAAGCACTTCCAGCTTATCCGCCAGAGATTGTTCATTACCCGGAGTAAATAACATGCCAGTTAGGCCGTCATTGATTACATCTCTATTCGGTGAATAATCCGGTATTACTGATGGAAGTTCCAGGGACATATACTCCTGTACTTTAATAGGACAGATGATATTTGTACAACCGGGCAAAACAGCGACATCTAAAGCTGAAAGTATTTGTGGAACAATTTCAGGTTTAACCCATGGTTTCATCATAATCATCTTATCCAAAAGCCCGAATTTTTCAGCAAGCTCGACCGTTTCAGGGTATTGTTTGCCTGTTCCAACCATTAGTATTTTAAATGAAGAAACATTGCGTCGCCTTAGTATATTTGCTGCAAGAATAAGTCTTTTCATGTCATGATAAAATGCGTAACTGCCCAAATAACCAATTAATACTACCTCGTCAGAAAGATTCAGTTCTTTTCGATAATTTTTACCGGCGTCGGCATCAACTCTAAACTGGCTCGGATTTACGGCGTTTTGAACAACGAGTATCTTGTCCTTTTGGACGCCCTGTGTTGTCAGATTGCTTTTAAGTTTTTCGGATACAACTACAACATAATCAGAATCATGGTTTTTGCGTTCTTCCGCTCGAACAGCCTTGCCGTGGTAAAGTGAGAACCTATAAGGTATCAGATGGTCTATCCACTCGTGAACAAATGGAATTCCTTTTGCTTTTGCTACAGTCAAACCGGCCATGCTAAGTCTGCTGGCTCGTTCCCAAATCAAATCCGGCTTATCTTTCACAACCATAGAATTAAGGTGTTCAAGCATACGTTGATCATGCGCAAGATCTTTCATTTCTGAGTAAGACTGAACCAGGGGACTCATAAAAGAAAGTTTACGATACCATTTCTTGTGATAATCCTGCTTGGCTTTAATATCTTCGTCATAACTCATATCAATAGGATATAAATCTCCCCCGGAAAAGTGAGTTACTTTGTATCCAAGACTTTGCCAGCATCTAATCATCTCCAGTATTTTTCTTCCGGAACAATCAGACCTGAAACCTCGGCAGCCACAAAGATAAAGAATGTTTGCTTTTTTTATATCACCCATGAAGAAGTCCCTGTATAGACAATAAGCCCCCTTTATTCTATGATAACCTGTCCGGGATGTGTTTATTTACAAAATTCACTATTCGTTCAGCTTGCTTTTCAAATGTGTACATCAAACCTCGATTAAAGCCGGCTTCGCCGATTGATTTGCGAAGCGACTCATCATCAAAAAGATGTTTAATTTTTTCCGCCAATACAATCTCGCTTCCAGGCTTAACGACAATTCCGGAGCCGTTTTCCAACTGCCAGGCAACACTCCCTACATCTGTGGCCAAAACCGGACAACCACATGAGAAAGCTTCCTGAATAACGCGAGGCACCCCTTCTCCGCCTATAGACGGAAGGATAAATAAATCCGCCTCTTTAAGGTAATTCATAACTTCGGAAGAAGAAACCTGGCCTGCGAATTTAACGTTATCCAGGAAATTATGTTGTCTGGCGTAATCAGTAAGTGGGATTTTCAGGGGGCCTGTTCCAACAATAATCATTTCAAACGATCTGCCTTCTTCTTTCAACAACTTTAATGCACTGAAAAGGAACTTGAGGCCTTTATAATCTTTAAGCACTCCAACAAAAAGGATTCTTGGGGGGCTGTTAAGTGCATAATTTTGCCTGCAGACAAACTGTTTTTCTTCGATATGGTGATTTGTTGAAATAAGAACAGGTTTGTCGTTTGTTACATATTTTTCAGCTAAAGCAGGACCAATAGACATAACGGCAATTGCTTCCTTAGCCATTTTGCTTTGAGCGTTCTTTAACAATTTTGCACGAAGTCTTTTTGTAATAACACGAAAAAAATTACATGAACGTTCGGAAAGAACCGAAGTTTCCCAATCCCCGTGCATCTCGTAAAGTAGCGGAATACCTGCTTTTTCGGCAATACAAAAAGTATAGTATGATACAAAATTAGGCCCGCGGGCATATAATAAGTCAATACCTTTCAAGTGTTCTTTGGCGCGACTTAAAATCATTTTTCGTCGTGCATATTGGTTTAAACCAAGTACGGCCATCTCACGAATATCATATTCTTTGGGAACCGGAAGCCATCCAGGAGGGATTTCCTCAACTTCTGCACGCATCCCAAACAAACGAATCTTATCAAACAAAGAGGTCCATTGCGACAAGTACTTGAGATTAAGTGAAGAAAAATAAGCAATGCCCCCAATATCGCAAAACAGTTGTCCGCCTGCTATTGCTACTTTCATTTAATCGGCTCCATCTTTAGATTTTTTAGGTTTTTGTATAACTTTTGGCTCGATTGGGTACTCGCTTGTTTTTCCTGGCTTATGCTTGAAAAAAGCTATCGGAATACGCCAAAGAATGTAAAGTTGAACAACTATAAAAGCCAATAGTCTGAATAGAGATCGGGTCTTTATAGTAAAATATATCTGTGCAAAGCAAAATAAGACAAGTGGACATATTAGCCACCAGATGCCGCCGATAAATCTCCCGACAATTCCTGTCGCCACAAAAGCTGATAAAAACACAACAAAGATTAAAGTCTTAAACAAAGACTCCACAAAAAACCGCCACATTCTTTGCCGGCTGTTACACAACCAAAACATCTGCCCGTAACTGTCAAAAAAAGTTCTTTTTCTAAGCCTAAAAAACTCGCTAAGAAGAGAGTGTTCCGATACAAAATGGTCGCCTGATAACATCGGCATTTGCACTATCTTGTAATCTGTCGCTTGCAACCTTTCATCCAGTTCCCACTCTTCTTGTGCGCGTAGATATGGGTTCCAGTTGCCGGCTTTTTCAAGAGCCTCACGTCTGTATAGACAAATTGGCCCGCTTAAAGTGTTTACCTCGGCAATCTCTTGTTTTATGTTGTCATGCTCAACCTTAATAATATCCCCTTTACTTGATTCCCAGACCCTTCGAATGACTCCTCCAACAGCTCCAACATCAGGATTACTGATCATATATTCAATTGCGCTCAGCAACCATTCTCTACTCACAAGGGCGTCGCCGTCCATGAAAAGAATGAATTTGTGTTGAGTATGCAGCGATCCGATATATCGGCCTGCTGAAGGGGAAGGTGGTTGCTGTGGTTGTAGTTGCAGAACTGAAATGTCAAATTCGCAGGCGGCTTCTACTGTTCCGTCGTTCGACATTGAGTCAACATATACTATTTCCGCCTCCATATCAGCAACAGCTTCGCTTACAGACTGAAGGCATTGCCGAATATGATCAATCTCGTTTTTGCCAATGACCACAACACTTATTTCAGGCTTATTCATAAAAGTTTCTCCAACAGCCAAAATAATTACCTGCTAGACAGAATTGGCTCATCGCTACCGCCATTGCAGGCTCCAATTATGCTTCAATTTTATTAACGATACTGCTATAACAATTATAACCTCTCGCCAAGTGTCCGTTATTCAGTTAGCACCTTAGTTCGATAAAACCGAAACTTGGGGCGATGAATATATAAACTGCAAAATGTTAAGTGCTGATGAGTTTTTTCGCCTTACGCCACTATAATAATTCTATCTGGCAGCCCATAAAGTGTTACCTATGTTTCGGTTGACGTACACTTGCCTTTTTTAAAGAGTAAATTTTCAAACCATGCATTTGGCCATCTGTCTTTTCTTTGGAATTGGACAAAAAACAAGGTAATTCAATATCGCTGCCCCAAACAAAATAATAATCAATATTATTCTTTTTCAACTGGGTCTCCAACTCCGCCTCGCTGATACCATCCTGAGGAACTCCATAATATTTACTATTCAAATAATACGACAAATACATCGAATTAACCCATGAAGTATTGGATGCAATCCTGCCTTCTATGTTATATTGCTCATGTAATATTTTGCTTTGGTCATATATATCCTTGCCAATGTTAATATTTTTAAGCAGACTGTACATTGGATATGCCGCGAAAGATAAGGCAAAAAACACCAATACTATCTTCTTGTATTTACCAAAAAACTCGCCTTGAAGCAGCACTTCCACACAGTGGCCGCCCATCAGCATCAGCAAAACCCAGTTCACCCATACATATCTGTGTATCACATGCAATAAAAGATACCCGACAGGAAACAGAACCAGCGTTAGCAATGGATAAAGACGGTTGTCTTTCGCTAATCTGAGGTGGTTAAGAGAGTTAAGACAGAAAATTAAGTAGGCGACAATTATAACAGGGGCTATAGGGGAGAACAGAATATAAAGATTAATGAGTTGGTCAACATTTGTGTAAATGAGCTTTAATTGGTGCTTAAAAGATGCCGCTGAATCTAACGGACTCCATGACTTCAGCACAAAATAAGAAGGGTCTTCCCAGGAACTCACTGCTGTTTCATTAGGCGGCTCTAACAAACCCTGACGGCAGGGCGTTGGCCTGGTCCAGGGAGGAAACTTAATTGGGTCAGGAGTCGATTCCGGCCCCACAAGGTAATTGTTATATCCTACTGCGGTAGAGAGTGTCAGTTTACCGTATTTATGACTTATAAGACCAATCCATACCGAACTGATAATAAAAAACACTACAAAACCACAAACCAGATTTCGTAAAATATTTCTCCTCAATGAGGAACTATTAAGGTAATGTAGGAAATTGAACAGCAGGAAATGAGAGGCAAAAAAGTAAAAAGCGTAACTCTTCGATAAATAGGCCAAACCCCCTAAGACACCACATAAAATACCTTGGGACATCTTTTCGGAATAATCACTGCTGAAAATGATACTCAGATAATACACGAGAATACACACCACCAACAAGTCCGGCGTAACAGCTACCAGAGCGCACCACAAAATAATCGGAATCATTGAAAACAACACGATGACCCTGACCGAATTCCGCATATCAAAGGCATAAGATAATCTTCTAATACCCAATAGCGTCAACAGTCCTATGATTAAAGACAGAACCTTTACGGCAATATGAGTAGGTAAGCCAATAACGAGAAACGGGACCAGCAGCCAGGAAAAAAGAGGGGACCAGCACCCATTAATAGCATTGCTGAAATCTCCGCTTACATATTTATGTGAAATCGAGATGTATGAAACCCCATCAGAGTACCCTATCGCATATTGATAGTATTTAAGCAGAAGAATGCCCAGCAACAAATATACGATTATAAGACTGAACTGACATTTCCCATTTACACGGTTAAAAAGCACAATTTCCTCCGTACGATACCGATAATTCTACAAATATATCCCCAGGTCGTAGTAACTTTTCCTGTAACCTTGAAATATCTCTCGAAAAAATGTCAAAATACATTGCAACCTCATGTTTATTCTTAAAGTCCAATATAACTGTTCCACCAGTTCGTAATTTTACACAAAGCTTCTCTTTGAGCCTGCACTTTCCAAAAAAATGACGTTGGTTTAGCTCTTTGAAAAACCAGTATTTTGAATAAAAATGGCTCATCCTTCCGATGTGTTTATTGAACAAGTACATATCGGGAAAGGAGAGCCAATGTTCACTAAATGGATTTTTCCGGACAACTGGCAAATGATGACAATCGCTATCTGCTCGGTCCTGCATCAACGCTCGGCATGGCGACTGAGTATCATCATAGCAGGTATCGTCTTCGCAAAA
>QNBS01000003.1 GCA_003644175.1 Planctomycetota bacterium
AAAATCACAAAATATTTTAACCGCTCGCATGAGGCCCTTTTTAGAGTGGACTCATAAATCTCTGTAATACAATCTTGTATTTCGTTGTTTTTTGTGCCTTTTTGCGGCTTTCTAAATCCGTGTCAATCCGTGGTTGCAGTTCTTTGGTTGCGGCTATGCTGGACGAAATGTTGATTTTATAAGCCCGATATGCTATAATGTACGAATAATAAGGTTTCTGTGCGGTTATTTCCTGTTCAATGAGGTTTTGGGTGATGCGAAAGTCTGTACATTCCATAGGGGGTGTCCTGTTTTCTTTGCTCATGATCAGTGCGATCATGTCAAATTGCTTTGGTTTTGAACTGGATTGGCCGGAGGTATTCGACCCGGAGCTCCTGCTAACGCTCAATCTTGAACTGGATCCGGCACACTGGCAGGAAATTGTCAATGACATGTCCGTGTATGATGAGGATCTGCCTGAAATCAAAAGACCGGCATATTTCTGGGCTGACGGTGAAGAGGACCAGAAAATATATGTCTCAGTTCGACGTAAATCCGGCGATCCTGTTCCGCCTGCATTCGGCCCGGCCGGCGACAAAATAAGCCTCAAGATCGACATCAATAAATATCACGAAGAGGACCCCAACGATCCCGACTATCCCGGTCATCCCGATTCGGTGGAGATGTGGCACGGGGTAAAGAAGCTAAGCCTGGAAAACGGCGACGACAAGAATGTCCTTACGGAGGGATTTGCCGCTAATCTCCATCAGCTTGCTTCCGGCCCTGAAGGGTATGGTTATGACAGCTGGCGGGCAAACTGGGTTGAGTTGTATGTCAACGGGCACTACTACGGAGTCTATGTAAACGCCGAACACCTCGACAAGACCTTCTTAAAAAACCGTAATTTGTATACATGGCATCAGACCTGGCTTTATCAGTACCGCGGCAACCATAACTTCACTCTGGAGATCGGCGACGACGACAATCCGCGAAGTCCTGCCGTCAATGCTTTGAACTTTTATCCATTCCCTTTTGATAAGAGAAACTCTCCGCTCTACCCTGACGGGGGCATAGCACCTGCGCCTGACGATGCGACCCTGGTAACAATGCTCGACGAACTTATAGATATGCAGGGCATGATGGCTATGGCTGCGACAAACGCTTTTATTTCCAACCCTGACTCGCTGTTTACACATGAGCGCAACAGCCATTTCCTGGACTTCGACACAAACGATCCCCTTGTAAGCAGAAAGCGTATGTATTTACCGTGGGATGTCGATGCTTCGCTTCAGTCGTCCTCAAGCAGTATTTACGGAACCGATACGGACTATCGATTGTTGCTGCTGAAAGATACAACCTACAAACCGCTCTACGACCAGGTAATGACGAATCTGGTTAACGGACCTCTCTCCGAGGCAAATCTCCTGGACTTTATTGATCGGATAGAGCCTGTTCTCAGAGACGCCTTTGCCCGGGATCCATACAACAAGTTCGTCGCCACCGGTTACCCGGGAGTTGACGCAGCCTTTTTGAGCCTGCGAACATGGGTTACTGACAGGCATATAAGTGTCCGCACAGAGCTGGGCATAACCGTCTCTGATTCAGACGCAGATCAAATTGCAAATTCAGAGGACAATTGTCCTTTCACCCAAAACACCGACCAGGCCGATTCAGACGGCGACGGCATAGGCGACGTCTGTGACAGGTGTAATTTCGAATGCGCCTGCCTCGACGCTGATCTTGACGGATCAGGGACTGTCGATCTTTCCGACCTTGCCGTATTGTCACAGACTTACGAGCAGACGGGCGCAGCGGCGCCAGGCGATATAGACGGAAGCCAGCGCGTAAGCATAGGCGACGTGTTGGTCCTCGCAAAACTATGGTTAACCCAATGCCAGTAAAATGCTTAGCCCTCCGACCTGTCGGCCGGTTTTAACCGCAACAAAAACTAAGACCTCTGTGCTCTCGGTGTCCTCTGTGGCAAAAAAACCGTGCCAATCCGCGAAATCAGTGGTTGAACATCTGCGTCAATCTGCGTTATCTGCGGATAAACAAAATCTTTACTTTTTTCCGAAAATGCTGCATAATAGCGCATTGGTATGAAAATATGGTTTTTATCCTGGGAAGGCGACGCCTTGGGCGGAAAAGACACTGAAGAAGGCAGGCGGAAGCATTCGGCGGTTGACGGATTGGTTGGCACGCTGGAGTGGCTTATTGTTGCTTTTGCGACTACGTTGGTCTTTATCGTTTTCGAGATGCAGGCCTACACCATTCCGACCGGGAGCATGGCCGAGACGCTGCGGGGTGCGCATTTTGGGCTGCGATGTCCGCAGTGTGCGTACCGGTATGACTACGACTTTCTGCCGCAGTATTACGGGCTGGGCCGTAATGCAACCCCGGGTGTCAATGTGGACGTGAGACCGCCGGGGACCCGCTGTCCGAGCTGCGGGTATCGGTCCGACAGCGGCAAGCGCCGGCCGGTGCTCAAGGGGGACAGGATTTTTGTTGTGAAATGTCTCTATCAGTTCGCAGAGCCGAAACGCTGGGATGTCGTGGTGTTCAAAAATCCGCTCAATCCGCAGGAGAACTATATCAAGCGGCTGATCGCCCTGCCCGGCGAGACGGTCGAGATCGTCGACGGCGATATCTATATCGACGACAGGATAGCACGCAAGCCGCGGCGGGTTCAGGAGGAGCTTTGGATGTGTGTTTACGATAACGATTATCAGCCGGTTAATCCTCTCGCGGGCAATTTCAAGAGCGCCGGCGGCGTCTGGCGACAACCGTTTGTCAACGCCGGCGACTCGAAGTGGAATCTGCGTGCGGACGGGCCGACGGTTTTTTCGCTCGATGGCGCCGCCGACGAAGTGCATACGCTTGTCTATGACACGCGGACGGGTAACGATTTCAAGGCGACGTATGCTTACGACGATGCGCGGTTTCACCCGGCGATGCCGCTATGCAGCGATTTAATGGTGCGGTTCGATGTCCGGGCGGCCGATTCGTCGGCGACGGCGGGAGCGGTGCTTTCCAAGTACGGCCTCGAGTACAGGGGCCGGGTGGATTTTGCCGGCATGATGCGGATCGAAAAGGTCCTTGCCGACGGGAGCGCCGAAGAGTTAGCCGTCCGTGCGATTGATATTGACCCGGACGAGGGGGCTAAGCGCTTGCGGTTTGCAAATGCCGATCATGTCCTGGTCCTGGAGTTCGGCGATGAGCGGCTGGAGTGCGACCTTGGCGACGGGCGGGATGATGCGGGCGCGCCACGGGCGGTTATGCCTGCGGTGAGGGTGTTCGGATCGGGGGAGCTGAAGCTTTGGCATGTGGGGATTTTCCGGGATATGCATTACATAAATTTCAAGATCGGAGCAGACGGCAGGAAGGCGGGGATGCTGCGGGCGGCCGAGGGCAGCCCGTTCAGACTCAATGACGATGAGTTTTTTGTGATGGGGGATAACACGCCGGCGAGTCTCGATTGCCGGTGGTGGGATCGGCCGGGCTCGGCAAACGCAGGAAGGACCTATCGCATGGGCACGGTCCCGCGCGATTACCTTGTCGGGAAGGCGTTTTTTGTCTATTGGCCCGGGCCGTATAAGCCGTTTAACGATACGGCGATCGCAAGAACGATGGAAAGGAATCGGGGCACAAGGCTGCTGAAGATGCTTTTGAATGTGCCCGATGTGGACGGGATAAAATTCCTGGACGGCGGAAGCGACGATTAGCCAAAGCCGATGAATCCGCGCAATCCGTGGTTCTGTGCTACTATAAGCCCGACGTGTCGGGATGCAAGCAAGTGGCGCCGCCCGTTCGGCTACGCTCGGGCCGGTCCCGATGACGTGGGACTGAGCCTTCGGTCGAAGCGGCCGTTGGCGGTGGATTGGCAGTTCGCCAACACCGATGCCCGGATCAATCTGGAAAAGCTATGCCCGGAAACATTATTTTAACTGAGCATTAGGCAATAAGCTCGTTTCCGACTTTTCGAGCTCTTTCGGGCTTATCCAGGTCGATGCCCAATGCGATACCAATTTCAACCAGGACATTCCACCCGGCACTCAGATAGACATGTGGGGTAAGTTCGCCTGCATCGGGAACCTGGATGGTGGCCAACGGCGTTGGGCGGTTGGCGATAGCGACGATTTTGAGCCCGACACCCTTTTCGAGAACTTCCTGGAATTTCTCGATTTCCTCGTCGATCGGATCTATCACAAAAACAATATCGTTAGAGTCCATCACCTCTTCGATTCCGTGAACGGCATAAGTACCTTCGAGGAAATCGGATTTGTTCCGGGTGATTTCGTTTGTCTTAAGCGTTAATTCTTCGGCCACACCATCGTTATAACCGGCAAAATAAATGGTAGGTGCTTTGGTCGCGGCATCGATAATTTTTTTGTCTATCGGCAGCGTCAGCGCGGTCTCAATGTGAGTTGCTAATTCCCTGCATGCGGCGGCATTGTCCCGGCCATTTATCGCCCACAGGATCGACTCGTAAAACAATGCCTGCTCAATAACACTCTTGGTGGCCGCCACCGCCTGTTCCCAGCCGCAAGTCAGAACAAACGTTTCTTCGCACGCATCCTCCAATAGTGTTTTCTCATTGGCTGTCAGGGCGTAACAATTTTTGTTGCCTTGCGATGCGAGTTTTTTCGCGAGCAGCACGACCTCTTTGGTCCTTCCTGAATTAGAGGCGCAGAAGACCGCAAATTTAGAAAGATCATATTCTCCGGACTGACGGGACCCATCCGTGGCGATTTGCAGATCCATTCCCCATCTCAGCGCTTTACGGATCGCGTTCTTAGCGGGGAAGATTCGGCTGGAGCCTTCTCCTGTAAGCAGCAGTCTTCCGACCGAATTAATCTTCGGAGCGATATTTGCGGTCTGAGCAGGGTTGAATTTTTTCACAATATCGACGGTGTCCATCATTTCCTTAACCAACGCGTACCCGGAATATTTCTTGTCGCCCAAATTCATGTCATTTCCTTTCTCAAAAAACTTACATTGTCATTCAATTGCAATTTTAGTTTCTTTTCTTAATCTCGTCTGCGGTATTCTTAAATGCTTCAGTCTCCTCTCGAACCAACTTAACAAAGCTATTACCTTCAATATTCCCGATTGCGGCCGACATCTCTTGCTCGTTCCGATAGGTGGCCTGCCTGAATGGGTTGTCAAAATCTTTTTTTCGGCTTTGATAGACCTGTTCGCAAATGTATTCCTGTATCGACACCGCTTTGTCGATTGCCGAACGCCATTGTGCGTTTGTAAGTTCGTCTGTCTCAAGCAGCAGGCAGATAGTTTTGTATGCGTGTCTTTGTTTTTCAAGCGGATACGCCCGCCAAAGCCGGTCATAGCGATCATGGATATCCCGCCATTGGCTTAGAATGCTTTGTCCAATGTCATTTCGCAGTTGTTCGACATCTTTGGTCGGCACAAGTTGTCCTCCCAGGTTGTCCCAATCCCGGCTAAATTCGCCTTTGAGCGCATCGGCCGCGTTTGAAAAAGTCGCGTCATTCGCCCGCATGTACTCGATTAGATTTTTTACTGCATAATAATGCAGCATATCTCCGTATGCATGATAACCTTCGTAAGGTTTCAGGATCACAACCTTGCGTTTCGATTTTTCCATATTTTCACCGAGAACTTCGAGTTCACCCGTAAGTTCCTTATTCGATAAAATCTCACGGCCGATGGAAACAAGTTCATCGTCTTTCCTGCCTTCGAGGGTTTCGCCGTTCTTTCTCAAACCGGCCTTTGCGGTCCATATTTCCAGCAACCGCCTTGCATACAGCAACTCTTCGGCGGTATCCGGCGCCAGCGCGTCAAATTCGATCTTCTGAACATCTCTCTTGCGCTTGTCCCTGTTTTGAAATTTCCATGTATTTCGCGCCAAAGCATACATATTGTAATTCCACCAGAAGGCCGGGGCCACTTCCAGTTGATCCTTTGAGAGATTATTATTGAGAAGCGAAAAAGGCAAAAGTATGTCGAGTTCGGCGGGGTAATCGGCCTTGGCGAGCAGCACGAAAGATGCAAAACGGCACGAATGCTTGACGCTTGTGCATAGTCCGGGCCAAAAACCTCTGCCCGCCTGAATCTCATTATCGTTTGCCCGGCTGTTGTGATTGGACCCGACCGTGACGCCGGCGGCCATATTGCTTTGCCCCTTAACAACAGAAGCGATCAAAAAGGAATTGTTATGATGCTGCTCATGTGCGGGAAAGATCAGGTTGTTCAGCACTTCACAGCACGAAATCGTTGAATTGTCGCCAAGAAAAGAGTTGATCAACCGGGCGCCGTATTTCAGGTTTGAACAATTGCCCAGGACAAACCTAACCGCTTTGCAACCATAGAAAATATGACAGCCGTAGCCGATAATTCCATTGACCAGTTCTACGCCTTCGCCGATCTGCGTCGATTCTTTTTCATCGGAGTTGATCGTCAGGTTTTTCAGTTTGTTTGCGCCTTTGATATAGGCATGAGAGCCTATTTTGACATCCTTGATTATTCGGCAGCTTTTGACCACACACTGATCGCCGACCATGCCGTAGAAACCTCTCCGGCTGTCAAATGTGTTTTGCGTGATCTCTTTCAATTTTTCCTGAAGTTTCACGTCGTCGCGGTATTTGGCCCAGAGATATGCATCCGCCGGGATCATCCCGTCGAAAGGCATGACCCGGCGACTGCCGGTCTCGTTCATCAGGTCCAGCCAGAGGCGCACATTTTCATCCTCTCCGTCTTTTATTATGCCGTTGCCGAATTTAGCATGATTGGTCGTGTGCATCTCGTCGATATTCGAAAGAATACAGAGGTCCCCGATAATAAAGTGCGCCAGATACCGAACATTATGAATCGCCGCATCATCTCCGATATCACATGAAACGATGCGACTGTTGGTAATGCCCGTTGGCAATTGAAGATCATGGTGCTCAAGGACAGAGCTTTTCATTCGCCCAATACGCACAAAACCGAAAAAATCAGTGTTTTCGATTTGTCCGGGATCGAAGGGATTAGCGACCAGAATATTTTCCCACTTGTCGGATGTGTTGCCGTTTTTTACAAGTAGTTCCACCTCCCTGGCCTGTAAGTGCCGCCAGGTATTCTCTGGTTTGCCCAATTGCTGATTACGCAGGCTGTATTCATCGTCGCCTGCAGGGAGGTATTCGGGAGGAATGAAATTATACCCAATGCTTTCTCCCGGTAAAATTGAAACATTGCCCATTTGTGTTCTCCTTCAAAGTTACCTCAAAAACACGTCCCCAAAGGCCTGTTCGTTGCCGCAGACTTTTATGGACGGATATGTCGGCCTCTAACGGGGTAGACGCTTAAAAAGCATAATTCACTCCTGTCGGTGTCAATAATCTTATCAAGATCACCTTGAACTGTCAAAGATTTTCCTTTTCGAGGCGGTTTTATTGAAAATTGGCATGGAAACATGGTTTTTGGGGCGACCACATGGGGTCGCCCCTACGTATGATTCGGGCTTTGGGGGTGGAGTAGGGTTGCTGTTAGTTGTCCGCAGGCTGCGTTTATTTTTCGGCCTCGTTTGTGGCGGATTATGGTTTCGACGCCTGCCTGCATGAGGATGTCTTTGAAGTTCCGGATTGTCGGGCGGGCGGCGGCGGCAAAGGTGCAGCCTTCGTGGGGGTTGTACTCGATGAGGTTGATGGCGGCGTTTATGCCCTTGATGAGGCCGATGAGCGCCCGGGCGTCGGCAGGGGAGTCATTCAGGTTTTTTATCATGCAGTATTCGAAGCTGACGCGCCTGGCTGTCTTTTGCTGGTATGTCTTGATTGCCGAGATAAGTTCGGCCAGCGGGTACTTTGCCGCGACGGGCATGATTCGCCGTCGTTTGCGGTCGCCGGCGGCATGGAGCGAGACGGCCAGTCGCACCTGCAGGGCTTCGTCGGCGAATCTCTCGATAATGTGCGGGATGCCGCAGGTGCTGATGGTGATGTGGCGTTGTCCGATGTTTGCGCCGGCGTGATGGTTGAGTATGCGTGCCGAGCGGATGACTTCGTCGTAGTTGTCGAACGGTTCACCCATGCCCATGTAGACGATGTTGTTGATTTTTTCGGCGCATCGGGCGGCCTGATAGACCTGGTCGGCGATTTCGGCGGCGGTGAGGTTTCGCTGGAATCCGCCTCGGCCGGTGGCGCACAGTGCACACGCCATGCGGCAGCCGGCCTGGCAGGAGATGCAGAGGGTTTTTCGCTGTTTTTCGCCTGCGTCGGTGAGGAGGACCGATTCGAGGCGTACACCGTCGGCGGCGGCGAAAAGAAACTTGACCGTGCCGTCGGGATCGACGAGCGTCTCGACGGTTTCAAGCTGCGATATAAAATATCCCTGCCCGGTGAGGCGCCGGCGAAGGTCTTTCGGCAGGGGGGTGATCTCGTCGATTTGCCGGGCGTGATGAGCGTGGATGAACGAGAAAAGGTACTTTGCCAAAAACTTCCTGCCGCCGAACTCTGCGACGAGCTGCCGGACTTGCTGGAATGTCAGGTTTTTGAGGTCTTTGCTCATGGGGCATATTGTAACGCATGGCGGGTGGAAGGAAAAGTATACTGATCATCTCGTACACCCTGATTGTGGGGCGAGATATTTGGTGGTTGTGTATTGGGGGGGTATTTGTTATTCTGTTGGGTTGAAAATTACACTTTTTTAGAAGGAGATGGAAATGAAAAAGGCCGGCACAATCAGGACGGTAATTCTCTGGACGCTTGTTATGATGATTTGGCCCGGTCTTATCGGGGCTAAATCGCAAACATCCAGCGCGGCGCCGATGAAAAAGGCTTCGGCCGGCGTCTTCCCGAAGGTATCCAAAGCTGTGGCTGTCACGTCAGGCCCCAAAGAGCATTTCTTTGCCAGCTACTATGGCATCAATTCATGGAGCGCCGATCAGAGATACGTTACGGTTCTGGAAACGCCGATCAAGTATCGGCTGCCGACCGAAAATGACCCCGCAACTCTCGGCCTGGTCGATCTGAAAACGAAAGAGTTCATTCCGCTTACCGAAACATGCGCCTGGAATTTTCAACAAGGCTGCATGGCGCATTGGCTCGGGACATTCCCGAACTCGCGTATTATTTATAACGATATTGTAGACGGAAAAACCGTTTCCATCATTATGGACGTCCACACAAAGCGAAAGATCAAGACGATCCCCTACCCGGTCTGTGCCGTTTCGCCGAATGGAAAAGAAGCGGCGAGCATCAATTTTTCGCGGCTTCGCACTACGCGCAAGGCTTATGGATATGGAGGAGACGGACAGGACGCTAAATTATCCGTGCAGTTCCCAAAGGACGACGGGCTGTTCCTGGTGGACCTGGAGACTGGCAAAGCAAAACTCCTCATCTCCATTTACGACGTGAAAGAACAGGTCCCCAACGTCCCGGAAAAGGGTGTCGAATACTTCAATCACGTCCTCTTTAGCCGCCGGGGCGGTAAGATATTCTGGCTGGCCCGCGCCACACCGAAGCGCAACACCACGGCCTTTACCATTAACAGGGACGGGACAAATCTGCGGCGCTGCTTTCCGGATAAATGGGGAGGGTCGCATTACGACTGGCTAAACGAAAACGAGCTGATGATCACCGCCAAATACAAAGGCAAGTCGAACGCCCACATACTCTTTACCGTCGGCCGGGACAACTATAAACGCCTCGGCAAAGGAAAACTGAATTTCGACGGACACGGCACCTTTTCACCGGACGAAAAATGGATGTTGACCGAGACCTATCCCAGTAAACGCACGTATGAGCAGAAACTCCTTCTCATGGATATGAAGACCGAAGCCGTTTTGCCGCTGGGCCGATATGTCCATCACCCCGAGTTCAGGAAAAACGGAAAGGACGCACAGTGCGACTTGCACGGCCGATGGAGCCCGAATGGCGACATGATCGGTTTTAATTCCGTCAACACGGGCCAAAGGCAAGTGTACGTCATAAAACTAAACTAAAAAAGGGTATGGGAAATCTCAGATAAAGGAGATCGGACGATGGGTAAAGACGATAGACTAACGCGGCGGAGGTTTGTGAAGCAGTCGGCGGGCGCTACGCTCGGCGGTGCGGCGGCGGGTTTGTGGGGCACGAGTTCGGCCTGGGCAGGGGCTAATGATCGGGTGCGGGTGGCTGTTATCGGCATCCGAGGGATGGGGCAGAGCCACATATCGAACTATGCAGCTTTGAAGAATGTGGAGGTTGCGGCGCTTTGCGATGTGGATGAGAACCTCTTTGCAGAGCGCGTCAAGAAGCACTTTACGGACAAAGGCAGGCGCGAGCCCAAACTGTACACCGACGTTCGCAAGCTGCTGGAGGATAAGGATATCGACGCCGTCGCTGTCGTGACGCCGAATCACTGGCATTCACTGGCGGCGATCTGGGCGATCCAGGCGGGCAAGCATGTGTCGGTAGAGAAGCCGTGCTGCCATAATTTCTTCGAAGGTCAGCAGCTTGTCAAGGCGGCGAAGAAGTATAAGGTCATCGTGCAGGACGGCGCCGAGCAGCGGAGCAATCCGTGCGCCCAATCGATGGCGAAGTTTCTTGCCGACGGCGGGCTGGGCGAGGTCTATCTTGCCAAGGGGCTTTGCTACAAATGGCGCAAGACGATAGGGCATACGCCGGATGAGCCTGTGCCCGCCGGTGTGAACTATGACCTGTGGCTGGGGCCTGCGCCGAAGCGGCCGTTCTCGCGGAATCGTTTTCACTACAACTGGCACTGGAACTGGGATTACGGCAACGGCGATATGGGCAACCAGGGCGCCCACGAGATGGATGTCGCGCGCTGGGGGCTGGGCGTTAAGCTGCCCACGCGGGTATGCGCGATGGGCGGACACTTCATGTTCGACGACGACCAGAACACGCCGAATACGCTGATGGCGGTTTATGAGTTTGGCAATGAAAAGGGCGGCGGCGACAAGAAGAAGATACTGCAGTTCGAGACGCGGCACTGGATCTCCAATCGAGAGGACGGCATGTGGATGACCGGAAATACCGACGAAAAGACCGGCTATATGATCAGCGCCGGCAACACCGTGGGCAACCTGTTCTACGGATCGAAGGGATATATGGCTAAAAGCGTTTCGAAATGGCAGACGTATATGGGCCAGAAGCGCCAGCCAGGACCGACCGGCAGCGGCCTGGCCAATCACTATCAAAACTATATCAATGCGATTCGCCAGGCGGACCCGGTCGAGTTCAACAAGAGCATCGAAGAGGGTTTTTACTCGTGTGCGTTGATTCATTTGGGCAATATATCGTATCGCCTGGGACGGTCGCTGGATTTCGATCCGGCCAGGCAGCGGTTTATCAACGACGACGAGGCCAACGCCATGCTGAGACGCGATTACAGAAAGCCGTTTGTCGTGCCGGAGAAGGTTTAGAATTGGTGGTTTATAGCACGTAGTTCGTACCTGTCGGACCTTGTTATCGGGGCTTGGCAAAGGGATTCCGACAAGAAACAGGCGTAATCAAGCTAAAAACAGGAGGTCAATCTTTGCTGTGAAATAAGGCCGCCGGCAGGTCGATATAAGACGCAGGTCGATATAAAACGCATAAGGTGTGTCCTGGTATTGACATAGAGGAATACGACCATGCCGGATAATTGCGGAAGGAAAATCCTGCTCGCCGAGGGCGGATATCAGCGGATGATTGCCAATCTGCCGGGTGTGGTTTATCAATTCACCTTGCGGATAGATGGAAGCATTAAGTTCCTGTTCCTCAGTGACAGTTGCAGGGAACTATTCGGTCTTGAACCCGATTGCATCAGGGAAGACAGTGATGTGCTGATGAACCGGTTCAAGGCGGCCGATCGCGCTGATTTTTATCAAATGATCGCCGAATCCGTCGCCACACTCCAGCCGTGCCGGTGGCGGGGCTGCGGTCGGTTTCATGACGACGAGAGATGGTTTCACGGCGTCTGCCGTCCCGAACGCCTTAGCAATGACGAGATAGTCTGGGACGGCATGTTTATGGAGGTAACCGAGTACAGGCGCATCGAGCAGGAGAAAGAACAATTAGCCAGGTTCCCCGGCGAAGACCCCGATCCCGTCGTGAGAGTCAACGCCGCCGGCGTAATTATCTATGCCAACAAGGGGGCGGAGCGCTTATTGGACGGCTGGGGCAGAAAAGTGGGCCAGGTTCTTCCCGACGACCTTTTTGCGATGGTTGGGCGGCTTAGAGGATCCGGGGCATACGATTGTCTTGAAACCAGGTGCAAAGACCGGGTGTATTCGATAGTTGTCGCCTCGGTCAAATACGCAGACTATGTGAACCTCTATGCCCGCGACATCACACAGACCAAGGACGCAGAGAACCAGTTGATCAAAGCAAACGAGATACTGAGAGAACATGACCGCCTCAAAAGCGAGTTCGTTTCGACGGTATCGCATGAATTGCGCACGCCCCTGTGCATTTTCAAGAATATCACGTCCAACGCGATGGCCGGCGTGATGGGCAAGATAAGCCGCAAACTCTATGAAAGCCTCAAAATGGCTGAGCAGAGTATCGACAGGCTTTCCGGGATCATCTCTGATTTTCTGGATATATCGAAAATTGAAGCGGATTGCCTTGAGCTGAACGCCGAAATTATCGATGTGCAAACAGTTCTTGCAGAGATCGTCGAGTCATTGCAGACTCTTGCCCGGGCCAAAGGAATCCAGATCAAAGTCGTCTCATGCGCCGAGTCGCCGGCAGTCAACGCCGATGCGGACCGGTTTGCGCAGATACTGACTAACCTGATAGGCAACGCCATAAAGTTCATTCCCGCCAACGGGCACATAACTGTGGCGGTAAAGGACTGCGGCAACGAAGTGCAGTTTACCGTGGAAGATGACGGACCGGGATTGAGTGAGCAGGAGGTCGAGAAAATCTTTGATCGCTTCGTTCAGATTCATGTGATTACCGGCCCGGGCGAGCACGGCACGGGATTAGGTCTGGCGATCACCTGCAAACTCGTTGAAATGCACGGAGGCCGCATCTGGGTAGAGAGCGCATTGGGCGAAGGCTGCCGTTTTCACTTTGTCCTGCCCAAATGTTGCCCCTCGGTCGAGGAAGACCGAGACCAACCGGAACTTGTCGAAACCGACGCCACGGTGGTGTGGCCGTGACGGGGCCGACGGTCAATATTAACAGACTGTTAAGCTTTTGTTAATTTTCACTGGACAAACCTGCGTCATATCATTATAGTGTAGCCTTATGAGTGCCAAAATTCTTGTTGTCGATGACGAAAAGGACCTGCTGGAAATGCTCAGTATGAACCTGAGCACCGCCGGCTACGTGGTCCGTACCGCCGCCGGCGGAGCAGAAGCGATGTCGGTCATTCGCACCGACAGGCCCGATCTCATTCTCCTGGACGTCATGCTTGGGGATATCTCCGGCGTAAAACTGGCCGGCAAACTTAAAAACACGCCCCAAACAGCCGGTATTCCAATCATCATGCTCACCGCCAAGGACAGTGAAACCGACGTGATTGTGGGGCTCAGCATGGGTGCCGACGATTACATTACCAAGCCCTTCAGTACCGCGGTTCTGGTTGCACGGATTGAGGCGGTGCTGCGAAGGGGCAGCGGCGAAGGCGACTCCCTTCGTGATATCCTGACCGTTGGACCTGTCAGAATCGTCCCTGCCTCCCGCGAGGTGCTTGTGGAAGGAAGGGCGGTTGAACTCACGGGCGCCGAGTATAATATCCTCCTGTCGCTTGTAGAGGCCGGCGGCAGCATTCTTTCGCGCAACGAACTCAAGGGCATTTCCGGGGCGGGACGCAGCGACAGCGAGCGAATCGTTGATGTTCACATTGCCGCCTTGAGGAAAAAACTTGGGCGCGCCAAGGGCATCGTCAAAACCATACACGGGCAAGGCTATCGCATCAATCCCTGAGCCGCTTTCGCCCCTTGTCTGTTTCAGGGCTCGTTTCCAGCGTCTTCTGGTGCTCGGCGGCTTTTTTGAGTCGCCGTGAGTCGCCGATGAGGTCCTGTCGCGAGGGGGGTTGATATTTTGCCAGAGCAAATGTCCACTCATATTCATCCACGACCAAGCCCGGCCAGAGCACCTCGTAGAAAAAATCGAGCGGAAAGCCGTCGTGGGCCGGAGCGTCAAGTTTGCGGTGTGTGTTGACGATTCCGTAGCCGTCTTTGGCGAGTCTGACCTTGTAGTCTCCGTACCAGTTGAACGCAACGGTTACCGGCGATATGCCGATTTCCTCGTCGTTGAGTACGACCAGCGCCCCCTGTGGTTCGGTGTTGATGGTGAGCTTTCGCTCCACACATCCGGTCTGCGAGACAGCCAGAATGCCGAAAATACAAACCAGAATGGTCAGGTTCAGTCTGCTGTTATAAGCCATGCCAAATCCCCGTAATCGTTCAAAATCTGTTAGCGGCGACTACAAAAGCCGCAAATTCGCTGTGCAACATACCATTTTTCGCCCGCCCAATCAACAATCCGATTGACATAATAATCTCTCGACGGTAAGTTATCATCCAAATTCTGCGATTTTTCCAGAAAATTGCGGGGCTCAATAAACTTTGATAGGCTCAGAAACATGAAAATCTCACTGAACTGGCTTAATGACTACGTGCAAATCGATGCGGACGGCGGCCGAATCGCTCAGATTCTAAGCGACCTGGGATTTCCGACCGAGGGGATTGAGTACATCGACGGCGACACGGTCATCGATATTGAGGTAACCAGCAACCGGGGCGATTGCCTAAGTCACATCGGTGTGGCGCGTGAGGTTTCCGCCGCCCTGGGACGGCCGCTGCGACTTCCGCAGATCGAGCTGCCCGAATCCGACCGCAAGGCGGCGGATTTTCTCCAGGTCCGGATCGACGATCCCGAACTCTGCAACCGCTACACCGCACGGATCATCACCGGCGTCAAGGTGGGCCCGTCGCCTGACTGGCTCAGGAAGCGACTGGAGGCCGTCGGCGTGCGCACGGTCAACAATGTCGTCGATGCGTCCAATTACGCGATGATGGAGAGCGGCCAGCCGCCGCACGCCTTCGACTATGACAAGCTCTCGGTCGGCGCGATAGTCGTTAGAAAGGCTCTTGCCGGCGAGCGAATCGTCACCATTGACGAAACCAAATGCGACCTCAAGCCGGACATGCTGATCATTGCCGACGACAAGGGCCCCGTCGCCATCGCCGGGGTAATGGGCGGCCTGGAAAGCGAAGTGAGCGACGCCACGACGACGATACTGCTGGAGGATGCGCATTTCGATCCCGTAAGCATCAGGACGACAGGGCGGGCGCTGGGGATCGCCTCCGAGGCGTCGTTTAGGTTCGAGCGGCAGGTCGATGTGGAGAATATCGACTGGGCCTCGCAGCGGTGCGCTCAGCTTATCTGCCGGGCGGCAGGCGGGCAGGTTGCCAAAGGCGTTGTTGACCGCCATCCGGTTAAACGCAAGATAGAACCGGTGAAGATGCGCCTGTCGCGGATGAATATGCTGCTGGGGATTGAGGTGAGCGCCGATGATGTCGCACGTATATTTACCGGCCTGGGATTTGCCCCGCAGGCCGAGGCGGACGATGTGGTTGTCTGTACGCCGCCAACGTGGAGGCATGACGTTTATCGCGAGGCCGATCTGATCGAGGAGGTCGCAAGGTCTTACGGCTATGACAAGATACCCGTCGCCGGCAAGATCAATATCGAGGTGGCGCCGGTCGACAAGCGGGAGAAAGTGCTCGGCCGGCTGCGCACGTTTCTTGCCGGCTGCGGGTTCCATGAGACGATTAACGTAACATTTGTCGATGAATCGACCGCACGGCTTTTCGACGGCCCGGATGTAGGGTATCTCGGCGTGAAGGATGAATCGCGAAAGGGCGCAAACCTGCTCAGACGCACGCTGATCGGCTCGTTGGCCGGCGTACTCAAGTCCAATTACAACGCCGGCAACATTCCCTGCCGCGTCTATGAAATCGCCGACACGTTTTTACCCGCCCAGGGCCGAGAGCTTACCCAGAAGACAAAACTGGCCCTCGTATGCGACGCCGATTTCCGCCGGCTCAGAGGCGTCATCGAAGGCCTCATCGCGGTCGTCTCGCGCGATGCCAAAATCGAGTTCAAGCCCGCCGAACTCACCTGGGCCCGCGCCGGCGCAGAGGTATTTGTTGACCAATTGCCCGTCGGCGTCGCCGGAATTGTATCGCAGGAGATCGCCGCCGGACTCGATTTGGGCCAGGCCGATATATGCGCCGCCGAGCTTGACTTTCAGACACTGCTGGACGCCGCCGGCGCCGTCGCAACGGCCAGACCCATCCCAAGATTCCCCGCAATAGTCCGCGACCTGTCGCTGGTGGTCGATGAGAACATCACCTGGGCCGACATCTCCCAGGCTGTCGCCGCAAAGGCCCCGGCGGAACTCGAAGAGCTGCAATTCGTCGGAATATACCGCGGCAAACCCATCGCACAGGGCAAAAAAAGCGTTACCGCCTCCCTGCGTTTCAGAGACGAAGACGGCACACTACGCCACGAAACAGTAGACGAATTCGAAAAAGCAATCCTCAACGAACTAACAAAAAAACTCGCCGCCCAACTCCGAACGGTGTAAGGAAGCGGTCTTTTGGCGCCGGTCGGAGGCGGCACGGTATTACAGATTTCCACAAGCCTCTCTCGGCCGAGGCATTTTCGCAGAGCTGTCCGGTGCTGTTGCGGAAGGCAGGGTACAGGACGGGCTACCTGGGAAAATTCGCTGTGGGTTGGCCCGACAAGGAAATGGAAATACGTCAGGTTCCCCGGGGAGAATCCGATTTATGAGCAGTTGTTTGACTTGTCGAAGGACCCGTATGAGTTGAATAACCTGGCGCGTGATCCGGATCACGAGGCGATGCTGAGGCGCCTTCGCCGGCGGTGTGACGCCTACCGGCGCCAACTCGTATAAGCCGGCAAGCTTTGGGTTGATTCCGGTTAGACGTCGGCGTTTAGTTCGTGCTGGATTGGGGCCTGGGTTGCGTTTGCTGTCATTGCTCGGTAGAAGCACCAGCTTAGGCCGACTATGATCAGCAGAAGGACGACGCTTAGAATAATGTAGGGGACGGCGCCGAGGGTATCTGCAACGATTTTCTTTTGCTCTGAGACACCGGCCTTTGAGGTTAGCCGGATCAGTGTGATTGCGAGAAACGCGCTTATGTCCAGGGTTGCTATGATGCCGGCCCAGCGGGCGAACGCCGACGGATGATTCGGATAGACACTGTGCCTTTCGAGGACAATAGTGCTCATAACCAAAGCGCCCAGCCCCAGACCGAGCGACTGCCAGAGTAGATATTGGCCGAACCGGTCTGATATATTTTCAACTGAAATCAGGACAACAACCATCGCCGCCGAGATCGCCGCCATGATAAATCCTAATGCGCCGGTCGCCTTTCCCCCGCAAAGTGCAGGATTGAGCAAATCGGCAGCGGATTCGCTATTTTTGCCTCGGGTCGGATTCTTTATCAGGCTCATTAGAATTGAAATGACGGGTGCAATCCCAACAATGCCGGCGCCGACACAGTTGTAGATGTTCCAGTGGCCTGTATTCGGGTTTCGCAGGAAACCATTGTCGGCGGTGAAGTCGTCGAACATGCTCCACATCCACAGCGTGCCCAATACAACCGGAATAAAGATGCGAATCGAATAGCTCCACCAGCGTCCCAAATGCCAGTCGCTGCGTTCGTTGGCATGGGAGCGAAGCGTCTCGATATTGTAGAGCCAGCCCAATACGGCGCACTCGAGAAGCCCGAGAAATGCTATTCCCCATGCGCCGTTGATAAACGTGTCGATCGTGCCGAGCCAGTTCAGCCCGCCGCGCGTGACATATATGAGACCCATCGCCAGCCCGACAAGGCTCATCAGAGGCAGCACAAGCCATCTGGGCCAGCCTGTTTTGTCGACGACGCCTGCCAGCACCGACTCGGTAATCGAAAAGCCCGAATCGATGCCCAACGTAATCAGCGTAAAGAAAAACAAAATGCTCCACCAGGCCGCACCGGGCAGTTGCGCCAGTGCGTATGGAAACGCCACAAAGGCCAGCCCCGGTCCGCTGTCAACGACTTTGTCCACTCCAACGGCGCTGCCGGCCCGAGACGTCGCAAAGGCCATCGCGCCTAATGTCGAGAAGATCGCCAGGCCCGCTATGAAGCTGGTGGCGAAATCCGCCAATCCGATGATCGCGGCGTTGTTGTTGATATCGCTTTTGCGGTGGAGAAAACTGGCGTAGGTCAGCATTACGCCAAATGCAAGACTCAGCGAAAAGAATACCTGCCCGAAGGCGAACCGCCATGTTGTGGGCCTGGCTAATTGCGACCAGTCGGGATCGAGATAATAGACCAGTCCCTTCATACTGCCTGGCAGTGTCAGGCCGCGAACCGTCAGGACGGCAAGGATCAGCCACGGCAGCGGGACCGTGAGCCACACAATTTTGCCCACCATGTTGACGCCCCTGCATATACACAGGTACAGCAGTATCCACGTGATGATCAGGGGGATTACGATATTCTTCTGGAACGGGCCCCACGGCGTCCCCTGCGTCAGGTACGTATCGAAAAAGAAATTCTTCGCATTTTCCACACCCTCGACGCCGGCGCCTGCCCACGGAAGCGGCGTGCCGTGAATGATCGATTGAAAACTGTAACCCATGAAGCTGATGCAGTAGGCCAGGATCACCGGGTAGTAGGTGATAATCACAAAGCCCAGGAGTATCCCCCACCAGCCGACAAACTCGTGTCTCTTGTGGGTCCGCGCAAATGCATCCGGCGCCGCCCGCTGGGTAAAGTGGCCGAGGCTGAATTCGAGGATCAGCATGGGTATGCCCACGCAGAACATCGCGGCGATATACGGGACGAGGAACGCCCCGCCGCCGTAAGAATAGAGCTTGTACGGAAAACCCCACAGGTTGCCTAATCCGACGGCGGAACCCACCGCAGCCAGCACAAACCCGCCCCGCGTACCCCAGTTCTCACGCCGTTCTTCAAGCATCTCCATATACAATCCCTTTCAATGATCGACCTGCTGCGATCTAATAGTAAGCAGCAGACAGCAAATCGTCAATTGAAAATCCCTGTTCGGGCGCCCATCCGGAATTGGCGTCATTATTCCAATTGACACGTAAGGGCAGTTATCTTATGATGTTGCACAATGAGGGCGGACCGAAGCGGGCTTTGTCCGCTGAGCCGGATTGCAGACAAGGCGTTGGATTACGAGTAATAGAGATGGTCAAGCTGATTGAAGACAAGCAAAAGGAACTGGTTAGCCTCTGCCGGAAGCACAAGGTAGAGCGTCTGGAACTGTTCGGCTCGGCCCTGACAGGTGATAATTTCGATATAGAAAAGAGCGATGTTGATTTCTTAGTCGAGTTTCTGCCCCTTGAGCCGGGCGAAAGCGCGCACGCCTACTTTGGGTTGCTTGAGGGCCTCCGGAGTTTGTTCCAGCGAAATGTTGATTTGGTGATGACTCGTGCGATAAAGAATCGTTATTTTCTCGAGTCGATTAATCAAAACAGGGAGGTTCTTTATGCAGCTTAGATCAAAGAAATACCTCGAAGATATCAGGATGGCTGTGGATGCCATTTCTGAGTTTACAGTCGGCAAAACGGTCAGTGATTATGACGAAGATCATTTGCTGAGATCCGCTGTCGAGCGACAATTTGTGATCATAGGAGAAGCGCTGAATTGTCTTGCCTACGAAGATTTGCCGACAGCCGAAAGAATTAGCGATTACCGCCGGATCATAGATTTTCGTAATGTTCTTGTTCACGGCTATGACATTGTGGACGACTTTGTCGTTTGGGATATAGTGGCAAAAGAACTGCCGGTGCTCGGTGAGGAGGTCAGAGAGCTTCTGGGCGAGTGACGTGTTTCCTGGAAAGTTGCTGTAATTGCAGAAGTGTTTTAACAGATGATAGTAGTTATTGATTATAATGTTGGCAATGTCAAGAGTGTTCGCAATGCTCTTGATTATCTGGGGCTTGCCGATAAGCTTTCGGCCGATGCCGGGGACATCGAAAGGGCCGACGGGATTATTCTGCCCGGTGTTGCGGCTTTTGGTTATGCGATCAAGGCGCTTGGCGCCACGGCCGAGGTGGTTAAGGACGTGGCGCGGGCGGGCAAGCCTGTTCTTGGGATTTGTGTGGGTTTTCAGCTGCTTTTTGACCACAGTTGCGAGATGGGCGAGCACGAGGGATTGGGCCTTATCGCAGGCGACGTCAGGCCGATACCGCCGGGGCGGACTATTCCGCACATGGGGTGGAATGCGGTGCATCCCGCCGAGGGAATGGACCTTTTTGACGGCCTGCAGGATAACGAGCACTTCTATTTCGCCCATTCGTACCAGGCGCATGTTGCCGATGCGGATGCAAAGGTCGCCTATGCGGACTATGGGATCGAGATCGCCGCGTCCGTGCAGAAGGGCAATATCTTCGGCGTGCAGTTTCACCCGGAAAAAAGCGGCAAGGCGGGATTGGGCGTTTTGCGCAACTTTGACAGAATCTGCAGTAACGGAGCCGGCCGATGCTGACCAAGCGAATCATCCCCTGCCTGGACGTTAAAGATAATCGTGTTGTGAAGGGCATTAATTTTCTGAATCTGCGCGATGCGGGCGATCCGGTCGAGTTGGGCTCGCGATACAGCGACGAAGGCGCCGACGAACTGGTGTTCCTGGATATCACGGCGACGATACGCTCGCGGAAGACCATCGTCGATCTCGTCGGGCATGTGGCCGAGAAGGTCTTCATCCCGTTTACGGTCGGCGGCGGTATCAGGACGGCGGATGAAATTGACACCCTGCTTCGCGCCGGCGCCGACAAATGCTCGATCAATACGGCGGCGGTTTTGAACCCCGATATTATCGCCGAGTCCGCCGAGCGGTTCGGCAGCCAGTGTGTGGTATTGGCGATCGACGCCAGGCGCACGCCGGGCAGGAAGAACAAGTGGCATGTGACGGTCAAGGC
>QNBS01000004.1 GCA_003644175.1 Planctomycetota bacterium
CCTGCGGCGCATCCAGCAGCGTCTTGCCAAGTGCCAGGTTGCCCCGCAGCATCGCTATCAGTTGCGGTTTAGCCGAAATCTCCCTCACCGAAACCGACGTCATCCCCTTGTCGTCGGAAAACGTCAGGTCGGTAAGCAGGATTCCCTTGAACCAGCCCACCGACAGCGTCTTTGCATCGACCTGGCCGTTGATAGCGCGACTAATTTTAGACAATATCAGTTTCTTGCCGCCGGGCGACGACAAATACGCCGGCAGGATAATAACAATCGCCGGTACGACACCGGCGGTCGCAACCAGCATCCACTTGAGCACCCTGAACCTGCGTGATCGTTTCGGAGGGCTTTTCTTCCGGTCTCTTGCCGCTTCCATGCTCTCGTCCCCAAAAAAAGATATCAAAACTGTCCACCCGGCCGTAACCGACCGGCGCCGCATCGCATGCGGGCGCTTACACCCCTCTGCCCCGTAACGCTCCTCCGCCTGTACGTATGCTATCGGCCAGGTATCAGTCTAACATTATCTCGTCGCTCTTGGCCTTGACGATACCGTCGATCTTGTCCGTGAATTTCCTGGTCAGGTTATCGATATCTTTCTTGCCCTTGTCGCGGTCGTCTTCGGTGATAACCTTGTTTTTCTGCTCCTCGTCCAGCGCCTTGTTGGCGTCACGTCTGATATTGCGAACAGATACCTTGGTTTTTTCCCCTAATTGCTTAACCTGCTGGGCGAGTTGATCGCGCCTTTCCCCGCTCAGCGGGGGGACGCTTAGCCTGACGACCTTGCCGTCGAGTATCGGGGCAAGGCTCAGTTCGCTGTTTTTGATGGCCTTTTCAACTTCCTTCAGGGCGGCGGGGTCAAACGGCTTGATTATGATCATATCGGCATCAGGTGTCGCGATAGTCGCCATCTGCTTGAGTGGCGTGGGCGCGCCGTAATACTCCACGCTGAGGTTCTCCACTAATCCCGCCGAGGCCCTGCCGGTCCGCACCGAACGCAATTCGGCCTGCAGAAACTCCACCGCCTTTTCCATGCTGTTTTCATGCTCTGTAATGATTTTCTGTGTAGGCATTCGTCAAACTCCAATTGACCCTTAACAAACTCCAATTGACCTTATCGGGCGATCCGCGTGCCGACCTTCTCGCCGCGAATCGCTTTTTCGATACTGCCCGGTGTAAACATGTTTAAAACCACAATCGGGACATTGTTCTCGCTGCAAAGGCTGATCGCCGCCGGGTCTATGACCTTGAGGCCGCGGCGGAGAACATCCTTGTAGGAAATTTTTTCCATGAGCTGTGCTTCGGGATTTTTCAGCGGGTCGTCGGTATACACGCCGTCGACCTTGGTTGCTTTGATGAGAATATCGGCCTCCAGTTCAGCCGCCCGCAGCGCCGCACACGTGTCCGTGGAAAAGAAAGGATTGCCCGTTCCGCCGGCTAAGATGACGACCCTGCCGGATTCGAGATGCTTGACGCACCTTCTCTGTATGAACGCCTCACAAAGTGCGGGCACTTCGATGGCGCTCATGACCCGCGCCGGCCGATGCGCCCTCTCCAGCATTTCCTGAAGGGCGCAGGCATTGAGCACCGTCGCCAACATACCCATGTAATCGGCAGTGTTGCGAGGGATCGGGTTTTGGGCCGAAAAGGTCTGTCCGCGCAGGAAATTGCCTCCTCCCACCACAACAGCCACCTGCGGTCCAAGCTCGCATACCCGGGCGATTCCGGCGGCGACCGCCTCGACCGCCTCAATATCGAGCCCGAACTCGCCGGGCCTGCAAAAACTCTCGCCCGACAGTTTAAGTAAAATCCGTTTGTATTTAATATCAGCCATAATCCTTACAGCAACTCCCTAAAAAAGTCTCTGACAATTCGCGGCGCCGGCGGCTATTATACACCCATCTCAACCGATTACCAGTCATATAAATTGCTATTTTCGGCTCACCCGGCGGCGTTTAGGCCGGGCCCGTGCAAGTCGCGCCGGCCCGCCGGGACTATCGGCGTCGCTCCGGGAAACAATGAAGCCGGCTGTAGTCTTGTGTCCTGTGTCTTCTGCATCTTCCCGGCGTGTCGCCGGTGGATGCATATCGGCCTGCGACCCCCTCTGCGGCGATTATTTTCCCTGTTTTCACGAAAAAACTCGCCCCATCACCGGTTTCGCACAAAAAACTCGCCAACAAAAATGCAAATTTCGCCGTATTTCGCAAAAAATCTTGACACACGCTCCATGTTGCAGTATTGTGATCCAACTCTTCTATCAGTGGCGATAAAGGAAAACGAGACAGATACTTGTTGATTGGAGGCTGAATTTTGTGAGTAAGGAACTGGCCCGCGAGCTTATAGGCGCCGGCGTACACTTTGGTCATGCGGCCAGTAGATGGAACCCGAAGATGAAACCGTACATTTTCGGCACCCGCGGCATGATCCATATCATTGACGTAAAAGAGACACTAAAGGGGCTTATCATTGCAAAAAAGCTCCTTGCCGATGTGGTTTCTTCGGGAAAAGATGTTGTTTTTGTTGGGACCAAACGCCAGGCTCAAAAGGCCGTTGCCAACGCGGCGGAGAAATGCGGGATGCATTATGTTTGCGAGCGTTGGTTAGGGGGCATGCTGACAAACTTCAGGACGATTCGGTCGAGACTTCAGCGACTGGAGGAGTTGGAGAAGCTTGCGGCCAGCGGCAAGATGGAAGCCGAAAGCAAGAAGCAGGCCTCGCGACTGAAACGGGAGATGCGCAAGATACTGACTAATCTTGGCGGCGTTCGGAAGATGAACCGTCTTCCCGGCGTTGTCGTTGTCGTGGATGTAAAAAAGGAACTCACCGCCCTTCGTGAAGCCAGGAAGCTGGGTCTGATGTGCGTGGGGATTATCGATACGGATTCGGATCCGGACAACGTGGATGTGGCGATACCGGCAAACGACGATTCGATCAAGGCTGTCGATATACTGCTCAGCGAACTCGTTGAAGCGGTGGCCGCCGGTAAGATGATGGCGAGAACGGCGCCAAGGCCGGCAGGGGCGGTGAGAGGACGCTCAAGGAGAAGGGCGCTTGCAAGGGCGGTGGAGGAGACCGAACAAAAGGCCCCCGATCAGCCGGCTGAAACGGCTGCGGTCGATGCCGGAGGCGCAGCCGCAGCAGCAGTGAGCGAGGCTGCTCCGGCGAGCGATGAAGTCGTGCCTGTTGAAACGGAGACCGTTGCCGTGAAAAGCACCGATCCCGCCGACGCCGAAGGCAAGACGGCGCCTGCGGAGAATCAGAGCGAATAAGACAGTTGGTTTGTGTTGCCTTTTTAATTTAACTTGAGAGCAAGCGGCGCAGATGATATATGTTGGTGTTTGCTTTGGAGCCTGCGGCCTGTGAGTGGCCGGAGTGTTTTTTTTGTACGTTGGACATAACGGGAGCTTTAGATAATGGCTGAGATTACGGCTGGGTTGGTAATGAAACTCCGCAAGATGAGCGGACAGGGGATGATGGACTGCAAGAAGGCGCTGCAGGAGACCGGAGGCGACATGGATGAGGCCATGGCGCTTTTGCGTAAGAAGGGCCTGGCGACGTTGGAGAAACGCGCCGGGCGCGCAACCAGCGAAGGGCGGGTCGTGTGCCGCAGGAGCGACGACGGCAAGGCCGCTGCGCTTGCGACGCTTTGCTGCGAGACGGATTTTGTCTCCAAGAACGACGACTTTGTGGCGACGGCCGATATATTAGCCCAGTGTACTCTGCTCGCCGACGCCGACGAAGGGGCCGGCGCCCTGATGGAGACCGTTTATGACGGCAGGAAATTCTCGGAGTACCTGACCGATGCGGTGAGCAAGACGGGCGAGAAGACCGAGGTTGGGGATTTTGTACGGTACAAACTCAACGGTTCCGGCGTGATCGGCAGCTATGTTCACTTTAATAACAAACTGGGCGTTATGGTGCAGATTGCCACTTCGGCCGACGAGGTTTCGTGCGCCCTGGCCCAGGTGGCTACGGATATCGCGATGCACATTACGGCGATCAATCCGGCCGGCGTCGATAGAGACTCGATCGATCCGGCGGTGATCGCCAGGGAACGGGCGATTGCCGCAGAGCAGGTAAAGAACAAACCCGCCAACATCATCGACAAGATCATCGAGGGCAAATTGGGCAAGTTCTTCAAGGAAAACTGCCTTGTCGATCAGCCCTTTGTCAAAGACGACACAAAGACGGTCGGCCAGGCCCTGGCCGAAGCCGCCAAAGCCGCAGGCGGCCAGGCAAAGATAAAGCGATTCGTACGCATGGAAATCGGCTAAGACCCGATCCCAATAACCTCTCGTCGACCCGAGGCCTCTTTTGCCACAACCAGCCACCTCCAACCACCCCGGCACGCCGGGATAAACTCCTGTCACACGGATTGCGCAGATTTTTTTAGCCGCAAAAAAGCCTGTCCTGAGGGGAGACAAGGGGCATAGAGAGCCCATTTGATGTTGAGGAACGGCCGGATTTGACTTGGGCGGATTCTGTGTTATATTTTATGGTTGGTTACGGGAACCTTGTCCGGGACCCAAAACGGTCCGGCAAGGATAATTACTTTTTGGCGTGTCATACCGTTCCCATATGGCACGCCTCTTTTTCCTCTCTCCTGCCCTACTCCACTTCAGGGGAGCAGTATGTCAGCCCCTCCAAATCCATCTCTTCGGCCTGCTATTTTATTTTTCGGCTTAAATCCTGAAAACCCTGTTTTTTCTGTAACGTTAACCATATAATCGCGTCTGTAGTATAGCAAGCGGCCTTTTTTCGCATCTTGATGGATCAGTTTTCGGGGGGAAGGTCAGTTAAAGTGAGTATTTGTTTTTTTCCTCCAGGATAAAGGTGTACTGTAAATGAAAAAAGTTGTCATTACCCTCATCATTGGCATCGTAATCGGTATTTCGCTGACAACATTATCATCTGTTCTGCGTAACCCGAAACAACCTCGCAATGCTCCCACTCGTACTGTCCAGGAAACCGTACACCCCAAGCCGGAAACCGTACACGCCAAGACGCCGGCCGAATTAGAAAATCTCCCGAAAGGCGCTATCGTCTTTGACCTCAGCTACGCCGGATTGACAGATGGTCGATACGGTTCATATTGGGGATTTGGCCGGTCACGCAATAATAACGATTCGTCGTTTATCAAGGAGGTGCGAAAAAAGGCCGGCGAGATTCAGGTTATCGAAAACCGCTATTTCCCCGAAGCCAGGCTCTCTGCAGTTGAGATGCTGGATAATAAGGCCCAGGCCTTATATTTTGATCTGGATCAAAATGGAAAATTGTCGGACAACGAAAAGATCCTCCCGCTAACACCAAAACCCGAAGATAATTCTTCGACGGTGGATTTTATGACTCCTGATTTTGACCTTAAGACCCAGGAAGGACGCACTGTGCGTTTCAGAACCCTTGCAAGGGTGAGCCATCGCGGATCAGACGGGAATGTCAACATCGACGTTATGTGGTCTCCGGCCTGCATTCTTCAGGGTTCCGCCTCGATAGATGGCGAGCCTGCGAGGCTGACACTTTTTACCAACGGCTTTAACGGGCGTTTTGACCGGTTTGGCCGCGGTCGATACAGCCTTGTAAAGGAAAAGGATTATGAACTTGAAATGGCCTTACGCTCCCGACAGACCTTGAGCAGTCTCATTAACTATAACGGACGGTTTTATCGCCTGAAAATCCTCGGCAGCAATGAAAAAGGTAAGGTCGTTAAGGCCGCTTTAGTAGAGGACACTTCGCCAAGAGGGACAGTCGCCCTGAATATCGAGGGGGACAATACCCTCAAGACAAAACTGGAAAGAGCGACGATTAACGGCAAGAGCGACAAGACGATCTATTTCAATATATCCGGCGGACAGACCGAATTGCCCGAAGGCGACTACGTACTCAGCCGAGGACAATTTAAGTATAGAGTCGGAAAGGCGCGCGGATGGAAGGTGGATTTTTCCAGGGGACCGGAATTTGTTATTACGCCCGACAAGGAAACTGTTATTACCATGGGCAAACCGGCCATGAGTATCCGCGCCGTTGATAACAATAAGCGGTATAACTCTGACGTAAAGCCGCAGAAAAGTTTCACAAAGGGTGCACGGATCTATATCGAGCCCACAATCAAGGGGATGGCAGGTGAGGTTTACGGAAGGTTTACCGAATGGAAGCAAAGGACGAACAAGAAGACGGGCGAATTGGAGGACAAGTGGAGATGGTCCGACAGCGCCCCGCATATCGTGATCGTGGATCCGGGCGGAAAAGAGTTTGTTTCCAAGAAGATGGAATATGGGTGAGGCGGAACCTGCGGGTTTTCGTGTGAAAGCCAAAAAATGGAAGTTGGAACCTATAAAGTTAAGATGACATTAAGAACCGGACCTCTTGCCGGAACCCTCGAAGAGGAAATAGAAATAACGATCGAAGAGAAAAAATAGTAAGCGTTCACCCAAATTTTGAGACCAGGTGTAAATTTTAGTAAAACTCTGTCTTTGTCCGATAATAGATTTGTGGACTGGTAATGGTTAGAAATGTTTGGGTTATAGTTGCGGTTGCGGCGGTGGTTGTTGCTGTTTTTGGGGGGGTGGCGGCTTATTGGGAGATTACTTCGGCTGCGGCCGGCGGGGAGTTGGTTATCTTTCATGCCGGGAGTCTTTCTGTCCCGTTTGGGGAGGTGTCGGCTGAATTCGAGAAGATGTATCCGGATATTACAATCAAGGCCGAGGCCGCTGGTAGTCGGATGTGTGCGCGTAAGATTAGCGAACTTGGACGTGCGTGCGATGTTATGGGTTCGGCGGATTATAAGGTTGTCGGCAACCTGCTGATGGGCGAACATGTCGACTTTAATATTCGCTTTGCGCTTAATGAGATGGCTATCGCCTATACGGACGGGTCCAGGTGCAGTGTCGACATAACGGCGGAGAACTGGTACGATATATTGGCCGGAGACGACGTCGCGTTCGGGCGGAGCGATCCGGATATGGACCCGTGCGGGTATCGAACATTGATGGTGTTTCAGTTGGCCGAGAAGCACTACGAGATACCCGGTCTTGCCGCCAGGCTTCGGGCTAAGGACAGGCACATTCGTCCCAAGGAGACCGACTTGCTGGCGTTGCTGGAGGCCGGCGAGATTGACTATCTTTTCATATACCGGTCGGTGGCGGTCCAGCATGGGCTGAAAACGGTCCTGCTGCCGGATGAGATCAATTTGAAATCGCAGGCGCATGCGGCGCTGTATAATACGGCCGTGGTGGAAGTGTCGGGCAGGAGGCCGGGCGAGCCGATTACGCGCAGGGGCGAGCCGATGGTGTATTCGGTGACGATTCCGATGAATGCTCCGAATCGCCGGGCGGCCGAGGCGTGGGTGGCGCTGCTGCTGTCGGAGAAGGGACGGGAGATTATGGAAACCAACGGCCAGCGGTGTATGAGGCCCGCTGAAGTTGACGGGGCGGACAGATTGCCGGATTCGCTCAAGGAGTTTTTTGAATAAACATGGCAAATCAACGGCAAATTGGATGGTTTAACCTGGTTTTGGCCCTGCTTGGGTCATGCGTGATTCTGTTTGTCGTGGCTCCGTTGGTCGGTATTGTGCTGGCGACGCCGGCTTCGGATCTGAAAGCGGCGTCGGTTGACCGCGAGGTGCTCGAGAGTATCAGGCTGACGCTGGCGGCGGCCTTGTTTGCGACGGTAACGTCTGCGCTGGTGGGTGTTCCGTTTGCGTATTTGCTTGCCCGGAAGGATTTTTGGGGTCGGTCGATTGTTCTTGCCGTGATCGATCTGCCGATCATTATTCCGCATTCGGCGGCGGGGATCGCGTTGCTTACGGTTATCGGGAGGCAGTCATTAATCGGCAGGCTGTTCGGCAGGCCGCTGACGGGCACGACGGCGGGAATTGCGGTTGCTATGGCGTTTGTGTCCATACCGTTTTTGATAAACGCCGCCCGCGAGGCATTCGGCAGTGTGGATACAAAGCTGGAGAAAGCGGCCCGTACCCTTGGCGCGGCGCCGTGGCGGGTCTTCTTTACGATATCACTGCCGCTTGCCCGGCGTGGGATACTGTCGGGCCTGGTCCTTATGTGGGCAAGGGGCATCAGCGAATTCGGCGCGGTTGTTATTGTGGCTTATCATCCGATGACGACTCCGGTGATGATATTTCAGCGTTTTAACGACTACGGACTCGGCGCGGCAACGTCGGTCGCCGTTTTGCTGATACTCATTTGCGTTGCGATATTTATCATGCTGCGGGTTTTTCTTCGGCCCAAAGCAGAGGAGTTTTAATGCTCGAACTGCAATCCATCGGCAAACGGTTCGGGGCGTTTGAACTGAAAGATGTCTCGCTGACGATCAATGACGGCGAATACTTTGTGCTGTTAGGCCCGTCCGGGGTGGGCAAGACGGTGCTGATGGAGATTATCGCCGGTCTGATACGGCCGGATAAGGGGCGGATACTGTGGGACGGGGAAGATATAACGTCAAGGCCTCCGGAGGCAAGGGGGTTTTCGGTTGTTTATCAGGATTATGCGTTGTTTGGGCATTTGACGGTTAGGCGGAATGTCGCGTACGGGCCGGCGGCGGCGGGAGCGAGCGCCGAGAAGATACGCCGGCAGGTGGCGGGATTAGCCGAGATACTGCGTATCGAAGAGATTCTGGATCGCTACCCAAAGAGCCTGTCGGGCGGGGAGCAGCAGCGGGTTGCACTGGCGCGGGCGTTGGCGGTCGGGCCGCAGTTGCTGCTGCTGGATGAGCCGTTGAGCGCTGTCGATGTGAATACGAGGCTGCGGCTGCGGAAGGAGCTTAAGCGAATCAATACCGAGTTGAATGTGCCGGTGCTGCATATAACTCACGATCCGCAGGAGGCGATAACATTGGGGGATCGAATCTGCGTTATGCTGGACAGCCGGATTCGCCAGGTGGGGACGGCGGCGGAGTTGTTTCACGAGCCCTGCGAGCCCGATGTGGCCAGGTTCCTTGGGATGCGAAATATACTGCCGGTGAACAGGGTGAAGGGGGGCGTGTGTTTTATAGACGACCGGCAGATAGAGGCCGGCGCCGCCGACGAAACGACCACTCACATCTGGATCAGGCCGGAGGAGATACTTATCTCGACAGAGGCGTTCGAGAGCAGTGCGAGGAATCAGTTCAGGTGCCTGGTGGCGGAAATCGAGCATCATGGCTCGCTGCCGGCGGTGCAGGTTGTCTCCGGGGCGATGAGCCTTACGGCGCTGATTACATATCGCTCTTTCAAGGAATTGCAGATCGCCGTCGGCGCGGAGGTCTATATTACCTTCAAGAGTTCGTCTGTTCATTGCCTTTGACCGGAGAGGGGGGGCAGGAGCCATCCGGTGGTGAAAGTGAATATTCGTGATAGTTCAACGTACTATTAGATGATATTAGGGAGAATTGGAATGGATCAATACTCATCCGGCAGGAAGTTCAATCTGAGTGGTTGGTATATTGTGCTGCTTTTGCTGATTTGCGTTGTCGGCCTGTTCGCGGCGTTTATCGTTACCGGCAAAAACAACCTCAAAAAGGAGATCGCCGCTATCCGCGCCGCAGGCTATCCGACAAACTATGAGGAACTGGACAAATACTACTCCATCCCCGAAGGCGTCCCCAACGCCGCCGATCTCTACACCAAAGCGTTCGAGGCATATCAAAAGCCAAGCGGGGAGTTAGCCGATCACCTGCCCATGCGCGGTTCAGAGTACAGGGAGGAACCGCGAAGCCCACTCAACTCTAACAACGTCGAAGCCATAATCTTTGACTTGCAGGCCAACAAAGAGACCCTCGAATTGCTCGGCAAGGCCGCCGCCATCAAACACTGCAGATACGACCTTGACTTTAGTCAGGGGGGAATATTGTATATCCCCAATTTGACTGAGATGAAGGGGTGTGCACAGTTACTGGCCGAACAGACGATGCTTCTTGCACACCAGGACGATGGGGACGCCGCCGTCAAGAACATCGCAAGACAACTGGCGCTGGCCGAGTCGCTCAAAAAAGAGCCCATACTGATATCGCAACTGGTGCGTATGGCATTAGTCGCGATCAGCTACTCGTCGGTGGAATACATACTGAACCAAACTACCTTGAACGATGAACAGTTGGCCGGCCTGCAGCAGCAATTGAGCCAAGCCTATCAAGATAACCCCATGGTAATGGGACTTATCGGTGAACGCTGCTTTATCATCAGCTATATCGGCGATCCACAACAATTGGGGATGCCCGCGACCCCCGGCGGACTTCTGCGAATTACAGGGATTGCAGACAGAAATGCCATGGTGTCCCTGAAACTGATTGGGCAATACGCAGATGCGATGAAACTGCCTGGCCGGCAGCGGCTTTTACGATGTCGCGAAATTACCGCCGAGGTGGACGATTTGTCCATCTTTTATTCGCTTACAAAGATAATGATGCCCGCATTCGAAGGGGTCATCCAGATAGACATGCGAGTCGCCGCTGAGGTAGACTGTACCAGAGTTGCCCTGGGGATTGAGCGATATCGCCTGGCAAAGGGTTCTCTGCCGAAGGAGCTGACTGACCTGGCGCCGCAATACATCGACAAGGCGCCCATCGACCCATTCGACGGCAAACCCCTGCGGTATAAACTGACCGAGCCGGGCTATATTGTCTATAGCATCGGCGAAGATGGCGCCGACGAGGGCGGGCTGGAGAAAGATAAAGTAGCCCAAAGAGGCGATCCGCACGACTGGCCCATCATTGTGGAACATTAGCGAGCGGGACAGCGGGCGTGAAACAGCATCGAGGGTGTCAGATCAGGGTAACCTCCACATCGCTGCCGGCATTGAGTTTTCCGACGCCGGCGGGAATCTGTACGATACCGTTGGCGTGGGTGTAGGCGTGGATGTGTGCTGAGCCGTGATAGGCGAAGAAATTGACGGCGCCGTCCGCTTCGAGTTTCACCGGTCGAAATTCCGAGCGGTCGGCCTTGCGTTTTATGACATCCTTTGCCAGTCGCCCGCGTATGCGGGCGGGCCGGTAGTCTGCGCCCATGAGTTTCACCAGAAACGGCCTTACCAGGACCTCGAACAAGACAAATGTCGAGACCGGATTGCCGGGCAGGCCGAAAAAGTACTTGTTGCCTTTTGTTCCGAAGACGGTCGGTCTTCCCGGCTTGATTTTGACCTTTGCGAATTTGATATCAATGCCGTTGTCGCTTAGTATCTGGGGCACGAAGTCATAGTCGCCGACGGACACCCCGCCGCTGAAGATTACGACATCGCATTGTTCAATCGCTGCGGCGAGGATCACGTCGATCGCCTCGGGTGTGTCTTTTGCAATGCCGAAGTATTTTGGTATGCAGCCGGCTCTTTGAATCTGGGCGCACAGTTGATAGCTGTTTGAGTTGCGGATCTTCGCAGCCGTTGGTTTCTGTCGCGGCTCGATGAGTTCGTCGCCGGTTGCAACCACGCCGACACGCGGCATGGCGTAAACAGTCGCCGGATCGCAACCCACCGAGGCCAGGACGGCGATCTCGACGGGCCGAAGCACCGTGCCTGCGGCGAGAACCATATCGCCGGCGCGAGCGTCTTCTGCCTTGCGGCGGATATTCGTTCGCCCGGACTTCTTTACTACATATACGAGCCCGTCTCTGGCCTCGGTATGCTCGAACATTACGACGATGTCGGCGCCTTTGGGAACGACGGCGCCTGTCATGATCCGGCTGCACCGGCCGCCGGCGACAGCTTTTTGGGGCATATATCCTGCTGGTATTGTCTCGATCTCGGTCAGGCCTGCGTCGAGATCGGCCTGTCGGCAGGCAAAACCGTCCATCGCCGAGAGATCATGCGGGGGCATGTCCATATCCGAGGCGACATCGGCGGCGAGGACGCGGCCCAGACAGTCGCCCAGCGCGATGTCTTCGGCGGCCGTTTGGCCGGTGTTTTCGAGCACTATTCGAAAGGCCTCGTCAAAAGATATCATGTGTTTTCCCTGTAAAGTGCGGTTTTCGGCTAAATCGCCCAATGGGCCATTATCCATGCCAAACGCCCGGTGTCAAGGCGTTAAGTAGCCGATCTCCGTCGGGATTTTCAAATGCAGCGGTATATTGCCTTGACAGACGCCTGCGATAATGGCAGACTTTAGGCGGCTTGTAATGAATTATAAGGAGATAAAGTCATGGCTGGGTACTGTCAAAAGATTTTGAGAATCAATCTCTCCACCGGCTCCGTCAATACCGAATCACTCGACCTGACAACGGCAAAAAAGTTCATCGGTGGGCGTGGGCTGGGGACGTATATTTTTTCAGAGGAGGTGGATGCCGGGATCGATCCGTTTAGCGCCGACAATAAGATCATCTTCGCAGCAGGTCCGCTTACCGGTACATCGGCGCCGACCGGAGGAAGATATATGGTGGTCACGAAGTCGCCGCTTTCGGGCACTATCGCCAGTTCCAACTCGGGCGGTTTCTGGGGGGCCGAACTCAAGCACGCCGGCTACGACCTCATTATTGTCGAAGGAAAGTCGCCCAGGCCCTGTTACATACTCATCAACGACAGCGACGTGCAGGTCAAAGACGCCGAAAAATACCGGGGCAAGCTGGTATCCGAAACGACCGACGGGCTCATTGAAGAGACACAGCTTGCCAAGGCGCGGATTTTGACGATCGGGCCGGCCGGCGAGAAGGGGGCGCTTCTTGCCTCGATCATGAACGAAAAGTACCGCGCCGCCGGACGTTCGGGTGTGGGTGCGGTGATGGGCAGCAAGAATCTCAAGGCGATCGTGGTGCGCGGCACAGGCAAGTGCCGGCCCGCCGATAAGGAAAAAACCAAAGAGGCGATCAAGGCTGTCCGCGATAAGATCAAGCAGAACGACGTTACGGCCAAGGGCCTGCCGACCTACGGCACGGCGGTTCTTGTCAACGTCATTAACGAACACGGCATGTATCCGACCAGGAACTTCCAGGAGGGCGTCTTTGCGACAGCCGACCAGGTCAGTGGGGAATCGTTGGCGGAGAAGCGATTGGTGCGCAACGTCGCCTGTTACGCCTGTCCGATAGCCTGCGGGAGGCGTTCGGTCGTCGATGGCGTCGAGGGCGAAGGTCCGGAGTACGAGACGTTGTGGGCTTACAGCGCCGACTGCGGCGTTGACGATCTCGATTCGGTTATCAGGGCCAACAACTTCTGCAACGAATACGGAATCGATACGATTTCGGCAGGCGCGACGATTGCCTGTGCGATGGAACTTTACGCCAAAGGCCTGATAAAAGACGACGAACTCGACGGGCCGCCTTTGAATTTCGGGTCTGGCGTTGCAATCGTCGAGTGGTCCAGGAAGATGGGCGCACTGGAAGGGTTCGGCGAAAAGCTTGCACAGGGTTCCTACCGATTAGCCAAAAGTTACGGCGCGGCGGAACTTTCGATGTCCGTCAAGAAACTGGAAATGCCGGCTTATGACCCGCGCGGCGTGCAGGGACATGCCCTGAACTACGCCACTTCAAACCGCGGCGGCTGCCATGTACGGGGCTATATGATTTCGCCTGAGATCTTAGGCCTCCCCGAAAAGCTGGACCGATTCGCAACCGAGGGCAAGGCGACATGGGTAAAGGCCTTCCAGGATTTGACGGCGGTTATCGACTCGCTGGGGCTGTGCCTCTTTACGTCCTTTGCAATAGGCGCCGACGAATACCGCGCCATGTATAACGCAATCACAGGCGAAGAACTCACGACCGAACAACTGCTCGAAGCGGGCGACAGGATATACAATCTCGAACGGCAGTTCAACCTCGCCGCCGGCATCAGCCCGGATCAGGATACGCTGCCGAAACGAGTTCTGGATGAGCCGATTTCGGAAGGTCCGTCCAAGGGCCATGTCGCCGAATTAGGCAAGCTGCTGCCGGAGTATTACAAGGAACGCGGCTGGGACGAAGGCGGGATTCCCACGCAGGAGAAACTCGCCGAATTGGGCATTGGCTGAGTTGAAGGGTAGAGTCGTATGCCAAACCGCAATTTTGCAAGAGTTTTGTTATGATCGAGGTCAGACTGTTTGCGACATTCAGGGACAACCGCTTCAAGGAAAGGCGGATGGATTTTCCCGAAGACGGGCTGCTCGAAGACCTTTTGGGGCAACTCGATATCGGCGCCGATGAAGCAGGGATTCTGCTGGTCAACGGCGACAGCGCAACGCCGGAGACGAAACTTCATGCAGGTGATGTTGTCTCCATATTCCCGGCGATTGGCGGGGGCTGAACAAAAACCGACACATGGCGGCACTTGCCGCCAAAGAACCGGCCCGAAAATGCCGATATTAATATTTGGCCGCCCCGTGGGACAGGGTTGAGTTTTCTGATTATTATGCTATACTTCTGCATCGAAAATGAAGTGTAGTGTTTTTGCCGGGAGTTTTAGAATGGGTTTTCCAAAAGTGCGTATGAGAAGGCTTCGGACCAGCGATACGATGCGAAGGCTGGTGCGTGAAACGACGGTGAGCGTCGATGATTTTGTCTATCCGCTGTTTGTCCGCAAGGGGCAAGGGCTGAAGGAACCGATAGAATCCATGACCGGCTGCTGTCATTTTTCGCCGGACACCATCGCTCACGAAGCGGCCGAGGTTGCCTCATTAGGCATACCGGCGGTGCTGCTGTTCGGCCTGCCCGAAAAGAAAGACGAAATCGGTTCCGAGGCATGGGCCCCGGACGGCGCCGTTCAAACGGCGATCAGAGAAATCAGGAACGTCTGCCCCGATCTGCTCATCATCACCGACATCTGTCTCTGCGCCTACACCGATAGCGGCCACTGCGGGGTGATAAAAGACGACCGGGTCGACAACGATTCGACATGCCGGCTGCTTGCAAAGATGGCTCTGTCGCACGCCCGGGCCGGCGCCGACATTGTCGCCCCGTCGGACATGATGGACGGACGCGTCGCGGCGATACGTACGGCATTAGAAGATGAAGGCCTGTGCGATGTCGCGATCATGTCCTATGCGGCGAAGTTCGCCTCGGCATTCTACGGACCCTTCAGGGACGTGGCGGAATCGGCGCCTTCTTTCGGCGACCGGAGAACTTACCAGATGGATCCGGCAAACGGCGACGAGGCCATGAGGGAAATCGCGCTGGACGTCGCCGAGGGCGCAGACATCATCATGGTCAAGCCCGCCCTGTGCTTCATGGACATTATATGCCGTGCAAAGCAGCGGTTCGATCTGCCTTTGGCCGCATATTTTGTCAGCGGCGAATACATGATGATCAACGCCGCCGCAGAAGCCGGGCTGCTCGACAGGGACCAGGCCATGATGGAATCTCTCCATTGCCTCAAACGCGCCGGCGCCGATATTCTTATCACATACTTCGCAAAAGATGCCGCCGGACTGCTAAAATAGCCCGAATCGACCAACCGGGGCGGTTTGCTGTTTGGCAACGGGTTATAAGCTGCTATACCTGCCTTCGGGTCCGTCGGCTTTGAGGTTGAACCTGTAATTCAAGGCCTCCAGGCGCCCGGCCGATGAATGCAACAGGAGTAGCTGTTCAATGGAAGTGGTATTCTTTATATACGGGTTGGGGTTTTTTATTCTCGGCTTTGCCGTCGCGCTGTATCCCAGGAAGAACAGCACATTTGCACTTGCCGAGCACCTGTACCTCATTGCCGGCTTCGGTTTCCTGCACGGCGTCAACGAATGGCTGGACATGTTCATTCTCATCTATCAGTCATCCGACACGATGGTGCTTGAAATAATCCGTGCAGCCACGCTGCCGACGTCTTTTTTGTGTCTTGTGCACTTCGGCGCCAAGGTTATTCCGTTGAGTTGTCGGCGGTTCGGTTTCTTTCGTTTGCTGACACCGGTGCTGGCTGCGATCTGGCTGGCGGCCTTTCTGCTGGGCCGGCACAACCTTGGCATGTGGGACATATGGTCGCGATACCTGCTTTGTTTTCCGGGCGCATTTCTGGCGTCATGGGGGCTTATGTGCCAACTGCCCGATTTCCGAAAAACAGGATTCCCGCGCGTTGTTTCGAGCCTGAAGATTGCCGCCGGGTCATTCCTTTGCTATTCTGTTCTTGCGGGCCTTGTTGTGAAAAGGGCAGACTTCTTCCCGGCATCGGTTCTCAACTACCCCCTCTTTGAGCAATATCTCGGCGTTCCCGTCCAGGTCTTTCGCACGGTCTGTTCGGTGGCGATGGCGTTCGGCATCATACGCATCCTGAGCATCTTCCGCTGGGAGACTCGAACGGAACTGCGCCGATACCGCGACGAAATGGCCAAGAGTCATCAGATGGCGGCGCTTGGAACCGTGGGCCAGACCATGGCCCAGCAACTCGCCGAGCCGCTGGCGGTTGCGCGAGTCTTTCTGGAGCGCCTCCTGGCTGATGGGGACCGGAGTGTTCAAGATGGCAACACAAACAAAAGACTTCGCGACAGCCTGAAAGAGATTGAGCGTGCAAACGAGATTATCAAAAGTTTCTATTCGGCCGCCGACATCACTCCCAGCCCGACAGCCGAACCCATTGACCTGCAGCAGATCGTAAGCAGGATTATTGCCGTCTTCGACGAAGACTCCCGACGGGTCGGTTTGGAGATTTTCACCACGGGAATGGATATTGTCCCTTGTATGAAGATTCCCTCGCGGCAACTGGAACAGGTCTTGTTCATACTCATTCAATATGTCATCGACACCGCACAGCAGCTCCGCCCGAACAAGCTGCTCATAAGCTCACAGGCCGGCGGCGGGCAACTGGTCTTGAGATTCGTCGACAACTGCGGCGGTATTGCCGCCGACAAAGTGCAGGGTATTTTCAAACCGTTCTTCAAGTCCAAAGGGCAAACCTGGGATTCGGGTCTGGCCTTAGCCGTGGCAAACCGCATCGTCAAGGCCTACGACGGCGACATCGGGGTCGAATCTGAAACCGGCCGGGGAACCACATTCGAGATTACACTACCCGCAGAAAGCGTCTACTAATACCAATCCTGAGAGATTGTTGACCTCGGGTGGATGGTTCAATCGGCGAACTGAGGCAGGTCGTATGCGGACGAAGGAATGGCGGACAGGCGATCCAGTATGTCGTCTTCGGTCAATTGAAAGAGGGACTCGATGGTGACGCACAGATTGTGGTCGCCGGTCTTCTTGCTGAACCGACGAATGGTCTGCACTTTTTCCCTGAGGTCGCCTAATTCCAGAATCGCGTTTTCAAGGGCCTTGCGCCCCAACGCCTTGGCCCTGGCGGCCTGGCGGATTTCCCATACATACAAAGCTATCGCCATGAGACTATCATGGTCCATTTCATCAACTCCATAGTAAAAGCCCCGTATAGCAGAACGCCAATTCCAGCGGACATATTGCAGAAAAATTGCTTTCAGGCCGGATATTCCTATTTTACGGCCAAATCAGGACACTCGGCATCCTTTTCGGTGGCGTAAATACCTGCTTTTCGGCACAATAATGCTATTCTGGTATGTCGTCCAGGGCGTTTCCGTAAACGAGCCTTCCGATTGCTCAGCTTATCCCGGCATGATAGCTTTGCAGAGATTTTACGGTTGCGGCTCCCTTTTGTCTTGCAGCGATGCCTTTTGCCGTGGCTGCTGCTGCGGTTGTGGTGGTGATGTACGGTATCTTGTACTCGATGGCGGCCTTTCGGATATAAGAATCGTCATGCTGGCCTCGCTTGCCTATCGGAGTGTTCACTATCAGTTGAATCTGGTTGTTTTTGATTGCGTCGACGATATTGGGCCTGCCCTCATGCACTTTAAGAACGTGCTGCGTCTCTATGCCTTTTTCGGCCAGAAACTTGTGCGTTCCTTTCGTTGCCATAATCGTAAAGCCGAGTTTGCTGAAGGTTTCAGCGGTATCGACGATTGCTTTCTGGTCGGGTTCGGCAACCGTTATCAGGACCGTTCCCTTCGATGGCAGTTGTTGCTGTGTTGCTTCCTGGGCCTTGAAGAAAGCCATGCCGTAGGAATCAGCCAGTCCCAACACCTCGCCGGTGGATCGCATTTCAGGACCCAGGATCGGGTCGACTTCATGGAACATGTTAAACGGGAATACGGCTTCCTTTACGCCGAAATGCGGGATTTGCTTGTGCTGCAAGTTCAACTCGGAGATTTTTTTGCCGAGCATGACCTGTGTCGCTATTCGCGCCATCGATATTCCGCATACTTTGGAGACCAGTGGAACCGTTCGCGAAGCCCGCGGATTGGCTTCAAGAACATAAACTACATCATCGGCAATTGCATATTGCATATTCATCAGGCCAATGACATTCAACTCGATCGCAATCTTCTCGGTGTATTCGCAGATTGTCTCAATGTGTTTTTGCGGAATTGAAACCGGCGGAATCACACAGGCCGAATCACCCGAATGTATGCCGGCAAGCTCGATATGCTCCATAAC
>QNBS01000005.1 GCA_003644175.1 Planctomycetota bacterium
CTCTTTTTCTTCTTCGAGCCCTTCATATGTAAGATAATCCACAACACTGGCGGCCGCTTCTTTTGTGTTGATCTCCATTTCAAGAGCAGCCTGAACTTTAGGGTTTTCCCTTTTTACTATTTCGGTTACGTTAAACCTGATAAATCCGATCCCAAGAAAAGTAACCGATGCAACAAGTAAGACAATCCCTATAGTATTTAGGGGTAATTTATGTACTATCTTCATTTTCTCAGTCCTCAGTATTTATCTTTGGCCTGTATTTCCCCGTGATCCCTCCTGTGGTCTTATTGGGTCCACCCATAATAAGCGATACTCCACTCCTTGTCGCACCCATACATCGAATCAAACAGAAGCAATATACCCTGTGCAAGCAATGTGAATAATAATGATTCCAGACGGTCCTGGCAAGGATTAATTTTTTTGTAGAAATAGAGGCATTCTGCTTGTGCGTTCTTTTTTTGGATGATTTTGTTGATTTGTGGCTTTGGCGGCTTTTTTGTTGGTTTTTGGCGATTGTGAGCAGTATAACAAATGTCAGAGTGGTTCGAATTTGTAGCCGATTTCTCTTAGGGTGTGTATGAACGTCGGGTTGTGGTGGTCTTGCTCTATTTTGCTTCTCAGGGTGGTTACGAATCGGTCGACGCTTCGGTGGCCCGCGAAGCTGTTGTAGCCCCAGACGTCGTTTAGTATTTCATCGCGGGTGAGGGCCTTGCCCTGTCGTTTTACGAAGAGTTCAAGCAGCTTGTATTCTTTGGGAGAAAGTTTGATCTCGGTGTTGTTTTTTGTGAGCCTTCGCGCGCCGATGTCGAATACGAAATCGGCGAATTCGTACGTATCCTGCTGGGCCTGTCGTCTTCGGCGCAGGAACGCGGCGGCGCGGGCGAGCAGCTCTTTTATGCTGAATGGCTTGGTCATGTAGTCGTCGGCGCCGAGATTCAGGCCGAGAATGATGTCCGATTCTTCGCCTTTGGCGGTGAGCATGATTATCGGCATATCGGGTTTTTCTTTTCGTATCAATCGGCATACCTCATAGCCGTTGATCTCCGGCAGCATTATATCGAGAATAATCAAATCCGGTTTGGCGTCGAGCGCGTAATTCAGGCCCACCTCGCCGTCGGCGGCGGTGAGGACGTTGTAGCCTGCGTACGCGAAGTTGTCTTTGAGGCCCCGCAGCATTGTCGAATCGTCTTCAATTATCAGAACTGTTTCCATATGTTATCTTGTCTCAATCGGCGGCCGGCAGCGTTACTGTGAAGGTGCTTCCTTTGTCGGGTTGGCTGTCTACGGATATTTTTGCGTTGTGCGCGTCGAGGATGAATTTTACTATTGCAAGGCCCAGGCCTGCGCCTTGCGTGCGGCGGGTAAGAGAACTGTCGGCCTGGTAAAATCTGTCGAATATTTTTTTTACCTGTCGGCCGGTCATTCCAATACCGTTATCGGCGACCGAGAAATAAACAGCATTGTTTTCGGAAAAGACTTTCAGTTCAATTCGCTTGTCGCCATGCGAATATTTGTATGCGTTGTCCAGCAGGTTGACCAGCACGGTTACCATTGCATCTTTGTCGGCCATGATAGACGGCAGGTTATCATCGATTTTTACGGAAAATCGGCAGTTTTCATGATTGAATTTGGTCTGCACGGCATCGACTGCGGCTTCTGCAATTTCGGCAGGATCGGTTCCCACAATATCAAAGGCCTGCTTGTTGCGTTCCATTCTGCTGAAGGTCAGGAAGTTATCGATCAGCCTGCTGAGTCTAAGGTTTTCTTTTGAGATAAGCTGAAGGTATTCTGTCGCCTGCTGTTGATCGTTGTAATTGCCCTCAAGCAGCGTATCGACCAGAACTCGCATCGATGACAGAGGCGTCTTAAGCTCATGCGTAACCGTTGCGATGAAATCGTTTTTGAGTTTGTTGAGCCTGGCCTGGCGAGCGATAAGGCTGCCTCCAAAACCGGTCAATACCAGCATAAGCACAATTACCAGGCCGGCTGCAAAGACGTATGCTGCCACCTGTGCCCTGGCTGCCTTTTCAAATGCTGTCCCGTCGATATATAATTCGACATACCAGCCGGGGAAATAGCCGCTGGGCAATGGCGCCTTGATAAAGGGTTTTCGACCGGTAACTTGTGAACCGGCGATGAATCCGCCTTTATCATCATAAATGCCGCAAACTGCCGGCAGTTGCTTTATATCTTTGAGGTAACCGGCGAACCAGTTGATCATATTCCCTTGTTTAAAAGCCATCAAGTACAAGTCGCCGTCCATGCGCACCTTTTTACCGTAAAATTGCTCAGTTGTATCAAGGCGGAAAATGCCTTTGTTCAGAGCAAAGGATGGTTCGGTATATCTGTTGGAAAGCATAAGCGAAGTGTTTGCTATCTCAATGAGCCTGTGTGCACGTTTAATTTTTTTTGTAATTGAAGCAGTCTCTTTCATGTCGCCTGCGTAGTCGATAAAACTGTTAAGCATAAATATTTGCAGGGACGATGGGATATATTTATCCGTATGTGATTTTCTCCCGATAAATACCATATCGTTATCTGTGGCCATACCGGCTGTTGCGTAATCGAAAGTGTCGGATAACTCCTTGAGAAAATCATCGTCATTTGTCTGCCGGCACAACTCCAGAAGCAGCAGCCTTGCCCTGCATTTCCGTACACGCACATATTTATCGCTGTCGTCGTATTCGGAGATAACCGCCCGCAAATGCGAAATCGCTCCGTCAATCCGGTTTAGTTTGCGCAAGCAACGTGCCTTCGCAATATCGGCGCTGATACGCAGAGAGTTGCTGTCGGCGTTTTCGGCGATACGGCGATATTCGGCCATAGCTTTGTTGGGGTCATTTTCACGGTATTCGAGTTTAGAGGCAAGATCAAATGTATCGCCGCCGCCAACGGTTTCATCCAACTCAACGACCGGGTAAGTAAGCTCATTGTTGCTGTCAAAGACGAGAAAACCATCCGTTGAGGGAGTGCTCGTATTTAAACCAATCCAATCGTCAGGAAGTTTTTCCCTGGCGGAAGTTTCGAGACGGTTTTTATAGATACCGACCAGTTTCTGCCTGATGGCGAGGCGTTCGTTCTTTACCGCCTGCGTCATGAACCAGAGCAGGCATACGGTGGGTAATATCACCGCCACAATCAGCAGCAATATCACCCACCGCAAACCACCTGCATTTGGTATCTGTTTACCCAATAAACTCACCCCGGGGCTATATCCCCGTTATTAACCACCTGTTTTCATATTTGCGAAGACCGCCGTCCAGATCGAACGTCTCACCTTTCTTGAACGTTTTCCCTTCGATCGTAAAGTCCTCTTTGAAAGTTATCCGCCACACAGCAGTACACATCTTGCCAAGCTCCTTCGCTTCAATGATCTCAATAGGCACTGCAGGATCGATCTTTCGGAGCATGGCATTGAACGGATGATCAGCAGTTTCAAAAATCTTCTTTATATCATCATAGTCATGACTGGCCGGAGCAACAAAGTGCATCGCGCGAATCGCATTCATGTCCATCGCCGCCGCCATAAAGTTCTGTATAGTATCCGCCGGTGTATAATACTGCCCATCGGTCCGCCACCATTGGGCCCAGCCTTTTATGTCATGTGCCTTTCTTCCTGCAATTGCCACCAATGCTTCGTCAATGACTTCCTTCATCGGCGAAAAGTCCGCCTTTTCCCACTTCTCAATCAAAGGCCCAATCGCACGTTTATCCTTTATAGCCCCAAGCGCCTTCGGAATCTGCCAGTCGTTAGACTTTTCCATCGCCGCAATAAGCGGCTCGACCGCAGGCTTGCCGATCCTGACAAGCTTTTCCAGTGCAACAAAACGTGGAGCATCCGGATCGTTGAGTCTCTTGATCAAAGACGTAATCTCTTCCGACAACGGTGGCCGCTTTTGAATCACAACATTCACAAGATGATTGGCATTTGCATCCACTTGCTGCGTCCACGAATACACCGAGTAATCGTCCACCTCCCAGATCGCTATTCCATCGTAATCACCGGGAATGTAAAGATCAGACGGAAGTACAAGAAAGAACGTCTCCATCACATTTGGGCCATACTGGTTCTGCATGACCAGCAAACTTTTATCCGCTCCGCCTATCGCACTCAGCTTTCTCGTATTGTTCCTGCTCCAGCCGTAGTAAAGTGCCTCACCCGGGCTAAGCGGCTCATCGGGAATCCAGTAAATGTGGTAATAATTTTCTTTTCTTTTTTCCGGTACGATTTCGACATTGAGTTTGTTACCGAGCGTGTCATAAAGCGTCTGGTCCGGATAGGTCGTGCCACCGAGATGAACCTTGCCCGTCTGCGAACGGCCGTCCCGATTGTAATAATAACTCAAGCCTCCGCTGTAAACCCTCATATCCACATCGACATAATAAATACGCGCATTGCACGGCAGGCTTATACGATTCGCCTCCGTCGCAAGCTTGCTGTATCTTTCAGCCAGATGCCCAATCACCTGCGGAGAAATCTCCTCGAATATCGAGACCACTTTCTCCGGCTTTAGTTCTTTGAGTTGTTGTTTGGCTTTTGCGACGATGGCTTTTTGAGTCGGGTAATTTGTGACAAGCCCCAGGTACTCAGCGGCCTTTTTCTTTTCGCCTTTTTTCAGATAGCACATTCCGAGTTGATATGTGGCCTGGGCGGCGATGCGTTGTATCCGGCCGGCCCGGTCGATGGTCTGCTGATAGAGTTCGATGGCTTTGTCCAGGTCGCCTTCGGTCGTTTCTGCGTAAATGGCCTTTTGTAACAGCACACGCGGGGACCTGGCTTTGGCCGGCGGCGAGACGGCATATACGGATGTCGCCAGAATAAACAAAAGCACCGCTGCAAATAAGGTTTTGTTGTGTTTGAACTTTTCCACGATCTTGCTCCTTTCCAAAACAGATTAACATTAATTTCCCGTTTCTTACAGTAGAATTTATAGCAGGCGTGTGTTACGGATTTGTTACCGTTATGTCTTTTTTGTGAGATTTTACGAAATTTTGTATGTGTGCAAACAACAGGAAACCGCCTGCGGCGGAAGCTATTTTATGCTGGATTCCCGCTTTCGCGGGAATGACATCAACGGTTAATCGGCTCTAATTCTGAATTTGGTATAAGGAGATGATCCCGGCAACGTATGAACCCACCGGTAAAACCGCCCCGTTACCCTGCCGCTGAAGAACCGCAAACGTACCACTTTGACGCGGATAAAAACGCCTGCAGCCGGCACTTTATTGCAAACCCGCCCATTTCCCTCCGAAAAGCTATATCGCGGCCACCTCGGTCCCTTTGTTCAAAATCTCGACATAGTCCACATAGCTGTAAAGACGGTTTCGTTTTGCTCCCGTGATTTCCTTTATCATCCCGATCTTCTCGAGATGTCCGACAGCATTTGCAGCTGATGTTGTCCACAGCCCCGTGATTTCACAAATCCTGGCAATTGATATGATCGGGCGTCGCAACAAGGCATTATGAACTCTTAGCCCCGAACTGGCGGCCCTGCCGATCTTGTGTATTCGATTTCGATCCTCTTGGGCCAGATTAATGAGGTTCGAACATGTGGTGGTCGCCTTGTCTGCCGTCTGCTTGACACCTGTTAGAAAAAACTCAATCCAGATTTCCCAATCACCGTCTTGGCGAATCTGCTGGAGCAGATTATAGTATCTTTGCCGGTGAGTCTTGAAGAAAAGACTCAAATAGAGCATCGGCTCTTTTAGAATACCCTCAGCACACAGCAAAACGGTGATGAGCAGTCTGCCTACTCTGCCGTTGCCGTCCAGAAACGGATGAATCGTTTCAAACTGTATGTGGGCGACAGCCGCCTTGAGAAGCGTTGGGTATTTGACTGGAATATTATGAAGGAACTTCTCCAACTGCCCCATACATTCGGCCACACGGTCAGGCGGAGGAGGCACAAACGAAGCATTACCGGGACGTGTTCCGCCTATCCAGTTCTGGGATTTGCGAAATTGGCCCGGTTGTTTGTCACTGCCTCTGCCCCTGGATAATAAAACCTTGTGCATCTCCCTCATCAGGCGAACCGACAGAGGGAGGCCGTTTTTGAGGAGTCTCAACCCATGGTTCATGGCCGCAACGTAATTAGATACCTCCTGAACATCGTCGAGAGAGCTTCCGGGAGTGCCTCCCATCTCGAACAGAAGCAACTCAGAAAGTGATGATTGGGTTCCTTCGATCTGGGACGACAGGACCGCTTCCTTTCGAACATACAAATACAGGAAGATGTCTGTGTCGGGAAGAAGTAGAGTTGTGCTGTCCAGCCTGCCAAGGGCCAGAAGCGTCTGATCCAGAAGTGCTCTGAGATCGCCCTTTATCTGCAAATCGGGTTTTGGCGGCAACGGGGCCGGGACAAATGCTTTGCATTTCTCACCAACCGTACTAATGGTAATGTATTGTCCAGTTTCTTCTCGCTTCATTGGCTTATTCCGCAACTTGTAATAAGACATCATCTTATTACAAGATATCGGCTCATCTTGTAATAAGAAATAAAAAAACACAGTGCGTAGGTGAAATTTAGCCAAATTCTCAGGGGGTTTACTTGTCTCCTATACCCTAAATACTCCTGTTGCCACCGTTACGCTTTATGTACTCATTTGACGTAGCCGTATTCGGCGAAGGTTTTCGGGGCGTTTTTGCGGATGAATTCCATGAATTTCTTGAGGGATTCGGGCTGTTTTGTGTAGTTCAGGGCTATTACGTGCACCCGACGTTCCACGTCGTACTCGTAAGGGGTTTTGACGATATCGACGCTGTCTTTGAAGGTGTTTGCCACGCCGTTCCACATGATTACCGCATCAACGGCGCCGGTTTTTAGGTAGGTTCCCAATGTACTGTGGCCCTGGGTTAGACGGTTTCCGACATTTTTCAGGACGGCCTCCTTGATGCCCTTCTTCTCCAACAGCGCAAAGACCATCTCGCCGCAGGTCGAATACTTAGGATCGGTCAGACCGACTCTCAGGCCTTCCCGCGTCAGGTCTTCGATCTTCGTCAAACCCTTTGGATTTCCCTTCTGCACGGCAAGAACCGGCGCGACAAAGCCGACCTGGACATGATCGGAGTACTTGCCTGCCTCCTTGACCAGGTCCAGAAACGGATCATGCGTCACGAGAACATCGCCCTGTTCGGCGGCCTTGACCTGGGGCAGGAAGACTTCACTTCCGGCGACGGTGGTGACAATTTTAATGCCCGTCGCGTCGGTAAAGCCGGCGGATAACCGCTCCATCGGCAGCGGAAATGAACTGCCGCAGAGTATCACCAACTCATTTTCCGGCTCGGCCTGCTTCGGGCAGCCTGACATCGCCAGAACCGCAAGTCCTGATAATATCGCGAATAATCCTGTGTTTCTCATAATCTACCCCTTTTCTTTGTGTTTCGTCTGTCCCATCGGCTCCCGGCAGGGAAAGATACCATAACCGAGCGGCGCTTACAACAAAAGTGTTGGTGGAAAAGGGGGATTTCTGCTACGATGGGCGGCGGTTATCGATTGTAGATTGTAGATTTTGGATTGGGAGTGGTATGACATTTGATTTTGAGGGCAAGACTGCTTTGGTGACGGGCGCCGCCGGGGCGATCGGCAAGGCTGTTGCCGAAGGTTTTGCAGAAGGCGGCGCGAGAGTTTTCATAACGGACCTGAACCAGGATGCGGTTGACGCCGCGGCAAAGGAAATTTCCGGCGGGGGAGGCTTCTGCGAAGGTCTTGCGGCCGACGTTACGGTGGGCGAGCAGGTCGAGGCGGTGGTTTCGGCGGCGTCGAAGGCTCTTGGCGGCAGGATCGACATTCTTGTAAACGTCGCGGGGATCGTCGCGCAAGGGCCGGTGGAGGATATACCGGTTGAAGAATGGGACAGGGTCTTTGCGGTCAACTGCAGGGGTTCGTTTTTGTTTATCAAGTACGCCGTGGGCCTGATGAAGGCAAACTCCTTCGGCCGGATCATTAATTTCTCGTCGAAGTCGGGCAAGACCGGTTCTGCGGTTATGAGCCATTATTCGGCGGCAAAGGCGGCGATCATCGGTCTGACCCAGTCGTTGGCTTTCGAACTTGCCGATTCGGGCATTAACGTCAACTGCCTGTGCCCCGGCATTACCGAGGCGACGGGCGTGTGGAACAACGTCTCGTCGGGCTATGTCAGGAATCTGAATCTCCCCATCGAAGAAGTCATAAAGAAGTTCACCGCCAAGGTTCCTTTGAAAAGACTCGCTAAAATTAAGGATGTTGTGGCCGTTACGCTTTTTTTGGCCTCGGAAGGCGGCGATTACATGACTGGCCAGGCGATAAACGTAACCGGCGGAAGAGAGATGCATTAGGTTAGAATACAGAATACAGAATACAGAATACAGAATTCAGAATACAGAATACAGGATGCAGGAGTTGGTTAATGTACACACGACAGCAGGTTGCAGGGACGATTGATCATGCGGTTTTGAAGCCTTTTACTACGCGGCAGGATGTTATCGATAATGCGAAGATGTGCGACGAGCGACAGGTCGCCACTATGTGTGTGAGGCCCTGCGATGTGGCGCCGGCGGCCGAGCAGTTGAAAGACAGCAAAGTCGATGTGTCGGTGGTTGTGGGGTTCCCGCATGGCGGCAACTGCACCCGGATCAAGGCGGCTGAGGCCGGGCTGGCTATCGAACATGGCGCTCGTGAGATCGACATGGTATGGAATATCGGCAGGTTTCTGTCCGGCGACTTTGACTATGTGCAAAAGGACATCGAGGCGGTGGTCGCCGAGGCAAAGCCCAACGGCGTGTTGGTGAAAGTTATCATGGAGACGTGCTGGCTAACCGGCGAACAGGTCGCAGAGGGCTGTAAGATATGCCGGGCGGCAGGGGCGGATTTCGTGAAGACATCGACCGGCTTCGGCGACGGTCCCGCGACGCCGGAAGTGATCGACATTATGATCAAGACGGTCGGCGATACGATGGGCGTCAAGGCTTCGGGCGGCGTTCGCTCGTGGGAGACGGCGGTCGGTTATCTCAAGCAGGGCTGCAAGAGGCTGGGAGTAGGCTCGACGGAAAAAGTGTTGGACGGAGCGACCGATGACGGCGGCAATGAAGGCTATTAGATACTATTCGCCCGGCGATATCCGGGTGGAGACGATCGATTTCCCACAGTGCGCCGACGACGAGATTCGCGTTAAGATCGACGCCTGCGCCGTCTGCGGCACGGATATGAAGGCGTACCGACACGGCAACCGGCGCATCAAGGCCCCGATGGTGATGGGGCATGAGTTCACCGGTATTATCGATATGGTCGGTGCAAATGTGGATAGTTTTTCAATGGGCGAGCGAATCGTCATGGCGACATCGATTTCCTGCGGCGAGTGTTACTACTGCAAAAAGGGCCGGCGCAATCTGTGTGTCGATATCGCCCCGATGGGATTTAGTTACCCCGGCGGCATGGCCGAGTATACGACGATCCCGGGGCGTGCGCTGCAGAACGGCCACGTCGTCAAGGTTCCGGAGAATGTCAAAGCCGAACACGCCGCGCTGTCGGAGCCGCTGAGTTGTGCGGTGAACTCGGCCGGCAACTGTAATATCCAGGGCGGCGATACGGTCGTTGTCGTTGGCGCAGGTCCCATGGGCATTATGAACGCCTGTGTCGCCCGTCAGTTCGGGGCGGCGAAGATCATCCTGTCGGAAATCAATCCCGAAAGACTCGTCCAGGCCGAAGAGTTCGGTTTCGATGTGTTGGTAAATCCCGCCGGCGAGGATCTGACGCAGATCGTAAAGGACAATACCGATGGTATCGGCGCCGATGTGGTTATCGTTGCCGCGCCGGCGGCGGCGCCCCAGGCGCAGGCCCTTGAATTAGTGCGAAAACGCGGTACGGTCTGCCTGTTCGCCTCGCTGCCGGCGGAGGACTGTATGCTCGAGATTAACAGCCGGATAATTCATTACGGTGAGATCAGGCTTGTGGGCACGAGCGATTCGACCGGCGAGCATGTCGCAAGAGCGGTCGAGATGATCGCGGGCGGCTTACTGCCGGCCGATAAGCTGGCGACGCATATACTCGGACTGGATGAAATCTTCGAGGCCTTCGAGTTGATGGAAAGCGGGAAGGCATTGAGGGTGGTCTTGAAACCGTAAGGTAAGGAGAGAATTGAAGTGGATTTAAATCTGAAAGACAAGGTCGCACTCGTTACGGGAGGCTCGCGCGGCCTGGGTAAAGCGATTTGCCTGTCGCTTGCCGCCGAGGGCGCACACGTTGTTGTCAATTATGCCCGCAGCCGGGACAAGGCCGAGGCCGTCGCCGCCGAAATCAAAGACAAATACGGCTGCAAGGCGATGGCTGTCGCGGCGAATGTGGGTGTTGAGGCCGATGTGTTAGGCATGTTCGAGCGGATTGACGGGTTCGGCAAGCTCGATATCCTTGTCAACAACGCAGCGACCTGTCCGACGCGCCGGTTGGCGGATATGCCGGGTGAGATGTGGCGGGAGACGATCGATGTGAATCTAAACGGGGCGTTCTATTGTTGTCGCGAGTTTGTCAAGCGGCTGCTTGACCGGGGGCGGACCGGCAAGATCGTCAATATCGGTTCGCAGGCGGGCTTTCGCGGCTCGACAAGCGGCCATGCGCCTTATGACGCCAGCAAGGGCGCCATTGTTTCGCTGACGGTGTCTCTCGCCCGCGAGGTCGCCAGAGAGGGCATATGTGTAAACGCCGTGGCGCCGGGCATGATTCGCACGGATATGGTCGAGGGAGTCCTCAGCAGGAATCTGGAGAAGTACCTTAACCGGGTGCCGCTTTATCGGATAGCGACACCCCAGGAGATCGCCGACGTCGTAACGTTCCTTGCCTCCGACCGTGCAAGCTACATGACCGGGGCAACGGTAGACGTCTCAGGCGGAATGCTCATGAGATAGAACAGGGCATAGTTGGTAGTTGGTCGACAAACTATGAACTCTGAACCACGAACTACAAAGACGATGTCGTAGTGAAGTTAATTTGTTTGTGCTTGATAATAAGGCGAGTCCGCCGTATCTTTACGGACAAAATAAACTGGTTTTGAGTGGAAGTGTTTATCCGGGTTATTAATTTGAAAGGGAGTCATTATGAAGCGAAGTGGTTACTTGATGATCCTGTGCGTGCTGATCGGCTGTGTGCTTGCGGCGGCGATGGCGGGCTGTCCTAAGGAAGAACAGGTAAAGGCCCAGGCGAACAAGCCGACGATTGCCATCGATCTGGGCGAAAAGTACAACACGCCGGATGGTATGGTGCTTGACGCCGACAACACGATTCTTTTGAACATCCCGAACTTCAACGACGATTCCCACCCGGCGGTGGTCTTGAGGATTTCCGAAGACGATAAAATCGAAGAAGTCTGCACTCTGCCCGTCCATCCCGTATCCAAAAAAGTGGGGCCTTTGGGTATCGATGTCGGCTCCGACGGCAATCTCTATATCGCCGACAACCAGGGCATGGTCGGCCATCCCGAGGGAATATCGCGTCTGCTGCGCGTCAACATGAAAGACGGCAAAGCCCGGAGCATCGACACCGTTGCAGAGGGTATGCGAATGGCGAATGCGGTTTCGTGTTTTGGCGACAGCGTTTATGTAACCGAGACCTCGCTCGATCCGGAAGCGGTTCCCATGCCCAGCGGCGTCTATCGCTTCAGGTACAGTGAGTTTGCCGGCAAGCCGGTCAAGGTTGCGGTCGGCGGAGGCGACCGGCACCTTATCGCAAAGTTCACGACGACAGCGGACGACTGGCGTGCGACAGTCGGCGCCAACGGCCTGGGCTTCGATAAGGACGGCAATATGTATGTCTGCAATTTCGGCGAGGCGAGTCTTTTGAAATACACCTTCGACGAAAACGGCAAGACTTCGGCGCCTACTGTCGTCGCCAGGGGCCAGGGCATGGAGAGCACCGACGGGTTGAAAGTTCATCCGGAGACGGGCGAGATATACATCGCCGATTTCGTGGCCAACGCCGTTCACAAGGTGGACCCGAAGACGGGCAAGGTTACGACCATCTGGCGCAACGAGAACAATTCCGGCGGCAAAGACGGCCTGCTGGATAAGCCTTCGGAAGTGTGTATTCGCGGCAACAGGATATATGTATCCAATATCGATCTGACACTGGACGGCAACGAACACGACGCGCCGCACACGATCAGTGTGATCGAATTGGAATAAGGGCGGTGCAGTCGGCCGTAGAAGGATTAGAACTGTAGTATAAGAAGGAGTCTGACATGGAGCAACAAATGCCGCTAAACACAAGAATCCGACTAAGCGCGATGATGTTCCTGCAGTACATGTATTTTGCGGTGTTCTGGGTGCCGCTTTCAGCATACCTTAAGGAAGCTCAAGCGACTGACACGCAAACATGGCTGATATTGAGCACAATGGCTTTCGGGTGTCTGGTATCGCCTCTTGTTTGCATGATTGCAGACCGTCATTTTGCCAGCAACAAAGTCCTGATCGGGCTCAATCTTGCCTGTGCAGTCCTGCTCTTCCTTGCAGCCAGGCAGGAAAACCTCACAATGTTGTTTGTCTTTCTTCTGATAGCAATGTTTTGCTATATGCCTACTTGGAGCATTACCAATGCAATTGCCATGGCCAATTGTCCTGCCGAGAAATTCCCCCAGATTCGTTCTTTAGGCTCGATTGGCTGGGTTGCTTCTTTAGTGTTCAGTCTGGTTGCCTTAAAGATGTTCGATACAAAAATTGACAACACAGCCATTCCGTTAATGTGCGGCGCAGCCACCGCGCTTGTTGCGGCTTTAGTGAACCTGACGTTGCCCAATACCCCTCCACCGGCGAAAGGGCGGAAGGCTTCTGTCGTTGACGCTCTCGGGCTTCGCGCCCTGACGCTCATAAAGGACGCCAACTTTGCTCTGTTCATTCTTCTATCCATGCTTGTGATGATCCCCTTCACACTCTATTTCTCCCTTGGCTCTCAGTTTTTCGATAGCCAGGGCTTTACCCTTGTTACCGCCACGATGAACCTGGGCCAGCTTGTGGAGATGGGCCTGATGCTTCTGGTTCCGATATCGCTTGCCAAATTCGGTATCAAGAAGACAATGCTGATTGGCCTGATAGCCCTTGTTGTGCGATATGCTGTGCTGTGGGGTGGATTCGCGCATGGGCCGTTGATGTTTTATTACATTGCAATACTGATTCACGGTGTAATCTTCGGATTCTTCTTTGTCGGCGGCCAGGTCTATGTTGACAAGAAGGCGCCGCCGGAGATTCGCGCCCAGGCTCAAGGGTTGATTGTACTTATCTGTTTTGGCGCGGGTATGCTTGTTGGGAATTTCGTAAACGTCAAACTCATCAGGCGGTACACAGCGGATGATGTGTGCAACTGGAGCCCTGTCTTCATCATAACTGCAATTGTTTCGGTCGTTCTTCTCGTAGTAATGGCGCTGTTTTTCAGGGATGACATCAAGGAAGTTGCGGCCGCTGCCGAGCCGCCTGCTCCGGAAGCGGCTGCGGCGCCTTCCGAATTTGATGAGAGTACTGAAGCGTAAGGAGCTTCTTCGGAAGGTTCAGTTCAGAAAATAACGGTGGTTCCGATTCATCGGGAAGCCAAAGGCGAAGTGGATGGGATAACTTTAGCGGCAACCATCCACCTCACTTCGTTCGGCGGCCGCCACCCCCCCCCGGGTCGGGCCCGTTTCTATGTTGTTAAGGAGAAAACTGTGGCGAAATACCTGATGGGGATTGACAACGGGGCTACGGTTTCCAAGGCTGCGCTGTTTACGCTTGCCGGCGAAGAGGTTGGCGTTGCGTCCGAGAAGACCGAGATGCTTACGCCCAGGCCCGGCTTTAGCGAGCGCGATATGGCGGCGATGTGGAAAGCGACGGCCGATGCGATAAAAAAGGTGATCGCCCGGGCAGGGATCAATCCGGGCGAAATATGCTGTGTCGCCTGCACCGGTCACGGCAACGGGCTGTATCTCGTCGACTCAGGCGGCGCACCGGTTCGCAACGCGATCATCTCCACCGACTCGCGGGCACGGGGTTATATCGACAGGTGGCTCGCCGACGGCATCGACAAGAAGGTCCGGCCAAAGACCATGCAGAGTATCTGGCCCGCCCAGCCGAACGCACTGCTTGCATGGCTCGATGCAAACGAACCGGAAGTGATGAAAAAGGCCGGGTGGGTGCTGATGGCCAAGGACTACACGCGGTTTCGGCTTACGGGCAAAATTCAGGCGGAGTTGACCGACTTTTCCGGCACGAGCCTTATGAACCTTGTGACCTGCGATTATGACGATGAACTCTTGGCTGATTTCGGCATTGCCGATATGCGCCAGCTTTTGCCGCCGATCATTCAAACCGCCGATATCGCAGGCGTTGTAACCAGCGCCGCCGCCGCGGCGACCGGCCTTAAGGCGGGCACTCCCGTTGCAGGCGGCATGTTCGATATCGACGCGTGCGGCCTGGCGTCGGGCGTTGTCAACGAGGCGCAGCTTTGCATGATCGCCGGCACCTGGGGCAACAACCAGTACATCTCAAAGACGCCCGTCGTCGACGAAGAGGTGTTTATGACGTCGTGCTATTCGATTCCGGGTTACTACCTGATGCTCGAAGGAAGCGCGACATCGGCAAGCAATCTCGAATGGTTCGTAACGCAGTTCTTTGACGCCGACAGGCAATTAGCCGAAACCCGGGGCAAAAGCGTGTTCGACGTGGTGAACGAGGCCGTGGCGGCGACAAAACCGGAAGAATCCAAAATCGTGTTTCTGCCGTTTTTGTTCGGCTCCAACGCCAACCCCGACGCCAAGGCGAGCTTTATCGGCATAAGCGCATGGCACAACCGCGGCCACGTGCTTCGGGCGATCTTCGAGGGGGTGGTGTTCGGCCATAAGGGGCACGTGGAAAGACTGCTGAAATTCCGCGATATGCCTGATGTGATCCGCCTGACAGGAGGCGCTTCCAGAAGCACCGAATGGGTCCGGATCTTCGCCGACATCCTCCAGACGCCGTTTGAGATACCGGATGGGACCGAATTGGGCGCGTTGGGCGCGGCAATCGCCGCAGGAGTTGCATGCGGGTGCTTCAATGGCTATAATGAGGCGATCGAAAAAATGGTGAGTTTTTCGAGACTCCAGGAGCCGAACGCGGCGATGAAAGGCCTCTACGAGGAAAAGTACGACCGCTACAAGAAAGTCATCGCCGCGCTCGATGCGATATGGAAGACGTAGGGGCGACCCCACGTGGTCGCCCTCGATGTGAACTCTGTGTCCGAACTGAGCGCAGCGGAGTCCCGATTCATCGGGATGACTAAAATCAGTTACGAAAGAGAAAACTGAAAGCACGTTCAAAAGACAAAGGAACATTACCATGGAAAAGAAACATCTTATCAGCAGACGCAATGTAATCAAGACGACCGCACTTGCCGCGACCGGTCTGGCGGCGGGCGGCTGTAACGAATCCATGTTCGGCAAGTCCGGCTCCGGCAGGCTCGCTTTCAACAACGCCGACTTCTACGATGCCGACGGCAAGTTCGATGTCGATGCGGGCAAAGACGCCTACATCGCCATGATGAAGTATCACGGCTATCCGATCTTTCCGGACATACGCGAGAAGTTGTGGGTGTCGGATTACGGCACGGGCGAATTCCTGAAACTCGGTCTTGGCGCAAACATGTTCGTAAACAACGAAGAAGCCCGCTACATGGTCATGGACCTTTTCCTTCTGCCCAACCAGATGTTGCCCGAACATTATCATCTCAAGACCGCCAAGAACCCGGCAAAGAACGAAGGCTGGCTGGTGCGTCACGGCCTCAGCTATGTCTACGGCGAAGGCGAACCCACCAGGCCGATGCATGCAATAGTACCCAAGTGCCACATGAACGGAACGGTAACAGTCGAGCACGAAGTGATCCTCAAGCCCGGCGAGTTTACCCCGCTGGTTCGCGTCGGCTCGCGCCACTGGCAGTTCGGCGGACCCGAAGGCGCAATCATCACCGAGGTAGCGACCGTACACGACAATGACGGCGTAAGACACTCGGATACGAATCTGGTCTTCCCGTAACTCAAGACGCCGAAACCCGCAGGGGCGACCCCGTGTGGTCGCCCTAAACCGGACCGTCCTCAAGACGCCGAAACCCGCAGGGGCGACCCCGTGTGGTCGCCCTAAACACTACAAGAACAGCAAGATCGAGGCGGCGCTTAAATCATTGGAGACACTTGTCTATTGAGATTTCAGGCGCCTGCGGAAATCTTCGGCGATGTCTTCCCACTGCTGCGACAGTTGTTCGACTTTTTTGGGATGCTTTAACGCCAGGTCGTTCATCTCACAGCGATCGACCTTGAGATTGTAAAGCTCCCACTCGCCGTTCCTGCCGCGTCGTCCCGACAGTTTCCAGTCGCCCATGCGGATTGCCCGGTTACCCTGGTGGCACCACCACAAAACCTTGTGCCTGACGGCTCCGTCTTTGGCAAATACCGGCAGCAGGCTAAGGCCGGGCGGTTGGGGCGCCGACCCTTCAGTGGTTCTGGACCCGCCCGCCGCCTCCAGAACCGTCGGCGCTATATCGATAAAATGCGACGGCTCATGCCGCAGTTCGCCGCGCGCCGAGATTCCTTCGGGCCAGTGGGCGATCAACGGCGAGGAGATTCCTCCTTCGTGGTTCCAGTGCTTGTGCAATCTGAAAGGGGTGTTGGCTAATGTTGCAAAGCCCGGACCGAGACAAAGATAACTCTTTGCCGATCCTGCGGCTGCGGCTTTGTCGTGGCCGTCGCCCCTGATAATCTGTTCGGCGCTGGCGCCGTTGTCGCTTGCAAAGAGTATCAGCGTATTCTCATAAGCGCCCATTTCCTTCAACTGCCGGACGATCCGACCGATCTCGGCGTCCATGCGGGTGATCATTGCGGCGTGGATCGCCATCTTCGTGGCCTGGAACTTCTTCTGTTCGTCGGTCAGAGTCTCCCATGCTACCGCTTTCGGCGCTTCGCCCGGACCGATCCTTTCTTTGAGTTGATCTGGCTTGAGGTTCCAGCTCGGAATAACATCCGTATCCCGCTGCGAGAGGGGGCAGTTTATAATGCCCATTTTTTTCATGCGTTTCCATCGGCGCTGTCTTATGATGTCCCATCCTTCGAGATAGGCGTCGCGGTAAGAATCGATATCCTTTTGCATGGCATGAAGCGGAAAGTGCGGCGAGTAAAACGCCGTGTACTGGAAGAACGGCTCGTCGCCGTGTTTGCTCTTGTGGAGCTTGAGGCATTGAATC
>QNBS01000006.1 GCA_003644175.1 Planctomycetota bacterium
ACTCCAGCGCAACCTCTGCGGTGGCGCCTTCTGCGCGGAGCCTGCCGGTTCGGGCGAGGGTCTGCGGCCTTATTCCGATGTGGGCCATCACCGCCATATTGGCATCGCTAACTGCTTTTATTACATCGAGTTGCGCCTCGGAGGCCTCGATCTTGATCAGTTGCGCGCCCGCCTGCCGGACAAACCTGCCGGCGTTTTTTACCGCTTCATAAATACCCGTCGTGTACGAAAGAAACGGCATGTCGGCGGCAAGGCAGACATCAGGCGCGGCGCGCCTGACGGCGGCGGTTATTGTGACCATAAAGTCCATTGTCGCAGGCAAGGTTGAGGCGTGTCCGAGGATGATCTGCGCCGCCGAATCCCCCACCAGTATCATGTCCACTCCCGCCCGGGCGACCAGGCGGGCGGTTGTATAATCGTAGCAACTGACCGCGACGATCTTGCGGTCCTGCCGGCGGGCTTCTATAAGGTCCGATAAGGTTATGGGCTTGGCCATTTTTTAGTATCCTGAAAAATAAAATTGCCAAATACAGAGTATTCTATGGGCAGGCGGTTATCAAGAAAAAAAACGGTTCTTGAACCCTTATCGGACCCTGTCGTCGGCATGTTGAGACCGGGCAAGCAGTTTTTTTGAGAAAAAAATTGACTCTGGCCAAAAAAATAGTACTATTTTAGTAAACCTGTCCTAAAGTACTGGCCGTATCTGCTCGATATAAGATGTAAGAGACGTTTTGGTCAGGTTGTGATATGGTTTTATAATTATGCTTTTCATCACCCTCCTCCGAAGCCAGATTCTGCTTTGTATTGGGATCTGGCTTTTATAATGCGCTTTTCCAGACCAAAACACGCCGCTGCCGTTATCGACAAAGCCCGACACGTATTTATCGGCGCCGGGCGCTGATCGCGGCTCACAGCAAGCCCGCTATCAGGGAGATATATTGGCTGCTCCGTTAATTAGTCCGAACACGTCTTTCAAGACTTCAAATTCCGGTCTTTTGTGCTTCTGAAACTCCGGCGGCGGGCTGTTTTTCAATTCATTGAATTGCTCCATCTCCCTTTCAGTCAGAGGCTGGCCCTTGTAAATGTGCGGAGAGAGAAAAACGACAAGCTCGGTGTGTTCTGTTTCAATCTTATCGTTGGAGAACAGAAATCCGATGAGAGGCAGATCACCGAGCAGGGGTATCTTGTCAATCGATTTCTTGAGGTCTCTGCGTCGCAAGCCTCCGAGGACGACCGCCTGGCCGTCATCCATTATCAATGTGGTCGAGGCTCTTCTTATGTCGATTATCGGAACATCACTGTTACTTTGTCCGAACCTGCCGGTATTGACGCTTTGTTCTGGTGAAACTGTAAGCTTGATTTTTTGTTCATCGGTAACTAAGACGTTAACGGTCAGCAGGACGCCGACTTCCTTAAACTCCGTCGTGGTCAACTGTGCAGCACCTTCGGTAGAGTCGCTCAGTTCGATGTAGGGTATTTCCTCGATGGTCTGGATGGTTGCTTGCTGACCGCTGAGGACCATTACCTTGGGGCTGGCCAGTATCTCGATATCACGGATTTCCTGCAGAGCGTGCACGGTGACATCTATGCCGTCATGCAGGAAGGAAAAGTCCATGCCGCTGGAGGTAGCCAGCGTCGCTGCAAGAGACTGGGTGTAGCTCTCAGTGTTTCCCCTGCCCGTTACATGCTCCCAGTTGACGCCGATTTCCGTGTCGTCTTGCAGTTTAACATCGACCATGACCACCTCGATCATCACCTGCTGGGGCGTCTTGTCGATCTTATTGATTTCGGCGACTATCATTTGAAGTTTCTCGGGTGTATCGCAGATAATGATGGAATTCGTGTCGGAATCAATGGATATCTTTCCATAGGCCGACAAGAGGTTTGATGCGACCGGTTCGACGCTTGCCGCCTCAAGGAACTTCAGCATCACCGTCTGCATGTACATGTCGGGGATTACTTCGACGACCGACTGTCCCCCTGCCGATTTGAATATTCCCGGAACCAGGTCTTCCTTTGCTTTGACAATAGGCTTGACCACTTCAAAAGGATTCTCCTTGCCTATGCTTTCGAGAGTCAAGTCCTTACTGCTTCTTTGAGCCGAAGTCGGCAGAGTCGGCAGGCAAAGAGCAATTGCCGGCAATAAGAAAAGCATCGCCCTTAATGGTTTTCGTTCATTCATTTTCTTTCTGCTCCTTATCTTCAATTATGTGAATCGTGATTGTCATCCGGCAATACAACGGCCCGTTTATCATGCTGTCTGATTCGATGGTCAAATCAGTAATGGTAATTCTCTGTGTATAGCTGTTCAGTTTTGTGAGAAAGTTTATGACGTCCCCGTAGGTGCTTGTGAAACTGATTACCGCGCGTTTAACAACGATGCTGCCGGTTTCACCTTCATCGTTTTTATAGGAGACCGACTCCGGAGGCATAAACGTCAGCTGATCGAGGTCGCAGTTGGACTGACAGGCAATCGGTTCAAGGTCCTGGAATAATTCAGCCGCACGTTTGGCGCTAAAGAAACGGCCCTGCACCCGTGCAATTTCGTCATTCAGTTTGCTTACTTCGTCCCTCTTGGACGCCATCTGGCCTTTGATCACCGTGGTCATTTTGCCGGCGTCGCCCAACATATTCTCATAGAGTTGTGCGGCGCGAAGATAGGTGGTCTGGGGCAAAATAATCCAGTTGAAGGCCATAAAGGCGACAAGGATGATTACTGAAAGCAAAACCATCAACTTCGACCTTGGATTAAGTTTTGTTATGCCGGCGTTCAAAATAAGGCCTTTATCCTTTATCAGGGGACAACACACAGGTTATGGAATAAGCAACCATACCTTCCACACGGAGATTCTTCTGGGTTTGTGCGACTACAGCTGATTCAATATATTGAGACTCGCCCAGGAGTTCGGCAAAGATATGGATTGACTTAAAGGACGCGGCGTTGCCATGGAGAACAAGGTCGGCGCCGTCAGAGTTTGATATGCTGGTTATGTACAGAGTAGCCGGAGTATTCTTTCGAATATCATCCAGTATCTGAGGCCAGAGATATTCTTCTTTGGTTTCGAATATTTCACGCATCCTTTCCTTTTTATCGGAAAGGTATGCAATCTGCATGTTGACGCGTCGTTGGTCGTCCAGCAGTTGTTCAATGTTGTCCTCGGCGCCGGCGGCTTTTCGCCGTTCCATTATCTTCTGAGTTTGTTCCAGCCGCACCCTCAGGATTCCGGCACAGACAAATGTGATTAACAACACAACCGCTGCGATATTCGCCACTACGAGAGCGAATTTTTTGGCGGCTTGTGTCTCCTTGGCCTCGGCAGGAATAAGATTCATGGCCAAATCCGATCCTGAGACCTGGAGTTGGCGCATAGCCAGCCCTGCCGCTGTGATTGAACAGTGCTCTATTCTGTCGTTTTTGACGAGGATGGTATCGTCATACACGCCGGCGGAGCAGCATACATTTGCATTGAGGCCAAAGCTCTTCTGCAATGCAAATTCGAGGTCATTGGCCTGGACAGTCGGATTCTCAAGAACGGCCAGAATCTCCCACTTTTCCTCCGCCGAACTGACTTCAATGTCATAGTACTGAATGACCGAATTAATCTCCCGCTCACAGCAATCAATATATGCATCCTGATCGTCGGTCTCCGAGTCTATTTCAATTGAGCGGATGAAATCCAGTTCGTCCTTTCTAAAGACGCATATTGTCACAACAGAACCGTGGACAAGAGCAATAAGTACATTAGAACCGTATCTGTTGCATATTTTTTTATTGTAAACGGCCCTGGCGGCGGCTACCACCGCCGGCTCGATCGCCGCTGCGTCCACGCCGGCAATACTGCATGTTTTCAGAAGGTCGGCAAGCTTGTCGCAATCGGTTGCGCCGACAAATATGCAACCCAATTCATTCTGCGCCAACTTCTTTAGCATACAGAAGTCATGTTGGGACTCCTTACCCGCCAAGGCCGGGGAATGCCGGATTTCGGACTTTATGAACGTATTCATATTGCTCGGGAGACTTTCCGGCAGTTGAATAATCTGGGTTAGAGCAGGCCTTGCAACGAGTGAAACCGTAGCCCGGCGAACGGAAATCCTGCTCTTCCTGAGCAATTTTTTTATCGCGGCGCCAAGCAAGATGGGATTGGCGATATTGCCGTCGACAATCGCCCCCTGGGGTACTTCGGCCTGGCCCTGCCTGAGCAGCTTGACGCCGGAGACCGTCTTCTTGAGCAAAGCGGCGCTTATCCGATGCTCGGATATGTCTATTCCCAATGCTGTTTTTGATTTCAGCATCAATCTTCGTCCTCGTCCCCGTCCCCGTTAATCCACAACTTGTCAATCCGTACTATATAGGGGCTGACAGACCCAACCGTAATGTCGGCCTCGACCCTGGCGACAAAACCCTGCGAAGACGTTCCTGTCGATTCAATTGTCAGATTAGGCAGATCGCCTGACACTTCGACCGTATAGGAATGGGAACCGAAGGACTTATCGTCAAAACCATCGTCCCATTCATCATCGGCGCGTATTTCCGAGAATGCGTCGTTAAGGCCCGCTTCGGCGACAGCCAGCGCCTGTGAAGCATAAACATGGTTCTGCATAAGCTGTATTTCCTCGGTGTTTATTTGCAGCATACCGGTGACCAGCGCCGAAAGCAGCGCAATGATAAACACCACTATCAGCATGACAGAACCTTGATTTTTCTTCCTGCACATCATATGGCGCATATTGTTAATCATATTGACACCATCACTCTTATTGTATTACTCGGCAAAATGCAAAGGTAAGGCAATCTAAGTTTGCAGTAATCTCGATCTGTCGGGATAACATGAATATTTACAAGGTTATCGCTATGCCGGCTGATGGACGGCACTATTACCGGGCGTCGCCAATTGCATTTCCGGCTGATTTGGCGGGTTCCACCAGTCGTCCTATAATCGGGAGCGGGCGTGTGAAGTTTCAGTCGGTACGGTTAAGCTTCGTATACAATCTCAATCAGGGTAAGAACTCGCCGGTGGTGCCAGCCCTTGGTGCTATTCCGATTGTCAGCATCTGCGATTCCTGTGACGCAGTCAGCGAGAAAGTGCTGCTGCCGCTGCTGCCGCTGCCGGACTGTTTAATGTATCCAGCACCGCCTGAGACAGTACCGCCGCCGCCGCCGCCCGGTGCTATGGCAACTGTCGCAGCAACCCACTTCTTACTGCCGTTCATAGAGAAGGCGCCTGTGCCCGTACTGCCCGCTGAGACCTCGTATTCATACGCCGCCGCACTAACCACACTGCCGGAGGAGTCATCCTGGAATATCGCGGTTGTCCCACTTGGCCAATATGAAGATTTCTGCTCATCGCCTTCGGCACCGTACATTCGGAGGATTAGGCCGTCATCAACTGTTGTGGTTACCGAAGGCGCCGTTGGGCTGGAACTGTCGCCGGTTCCATCACCTGAGGCGTTAATCGGACTACCGGTGTTTATCCCGCTGATGCGGTGAATTGCGCCAAGCCATTTTTTCGATGAGCTGCCACTCCATGTGTATGTTGCAGGTTCGGAACTGCCGATTTTCCAGTATGTTGCCAGGCGAATACTGTTGGACCTGTTGCTGTCTGTGATCTCTGTCCAGCCGCCGGGAATACTGCTGATGCTGGCGCCGCCTTCCTGAGCAATCTGCGCAAGGTAGAGATCACCATCAGGTCGCGTGGCAGGCATGCTCATCACGAAATTACTGGAGCCACCCGTCTCCTTGGAGATGGTCGTGCTCTCGAGCGTGGCGCTGCCGCCACCGGCATTGCTGCTGTCCATAGTAATGGCCGTATGGCCGGTCAAACCCGGATCATCCCTGGTGATATCGCTATCGTCAAAGGCGCCGAGCCGCAGAATGATGGCATCGCCAACGGTGGTGGTTACAGCCGGGCTGACTGGTGTGCTGCCGGACTGTCCACTTTCGCTATAGACATTAATAGGGTCGGAAGTATCATGGTTGACAAATCTCATCATCCAGCCGTATGCCTGTTCGCCGCCCGACCAGGTAAACTGATGAGTAGCCGGTTCTGAGGCATCAACGTTTTTCCACCATGCACCTAATGTAACCTCAGATGATTGCTCATCAATCTCGATCTCTGTCCAGCCCTGTCCTCCCGGAGGCGACAGCGATGATTCGGTGTCGCCGTCAGTAGCAACGGCTGCTATCAAGAGATCATCTTCTTCTGCGCCGGGCGGTGTTGAAATGGTCAGCGATGTAGTATCGGAAGCTGCTTTGGCCTCGGTAAATTCCCTGTATCTGAGTATATTGACAAGTGCCGCTATTTCATCGGCGTCCAGCGCCCGGTTGTAAATTCGCACATCATCCAGGAGTCCGTCGAATCGCCAAGTGCCTTCTCGTCTCTTGCCGATACACAGTCCGCTGTTGGCGAAATGTGATCCCGAGTGGGTCACTGCCGGCCCCTCCTGAACAGCGTTGACATAGACTTTGAAATCGGTCCCATCCCAGGTGACGGCCAGGTGATGCCAGTCGGCCGATGACCACGAACTGGTGGTTGTTTTGATGTTGTTGTATTTGACACCGTCGATATAGACGCCTAGACCGATCTTGCCGTCACCACCCATATTGAAGGTCCAGTAGGGACGACTGGTTCCCGCCGCATCCATCCAGTCGAAAAACCTCTCCGTGCCTGATGCGAATGACCAGTCGGCATCGGGTTTGAACCAGAGCGCAAAGGTGAAGGCCGTTTCAGGGACCGCCATGGAAGGGGCCAACACAGAGTCATTATTACCGTCAAACTCCAGTGCGCCGTCTATAACTCCACCGGTCCATTCATCGCCGGACATATTTTTCAGTGTACCGTGGTTGTCGTTTCCGCTGCTGTCATTGGCGGTCGTACCGGAAGTCTCATCCAGTTTCCACCAGCCCACAAGTCCGGCAACCGGGTTATCTCCATTTATACGCAGAAAAGCCCATGATGTGAAGGTTTTATCCTGGCCGAGTGCGGCGGAATTGGTCAGTGTAACATCCACTTTCACCATGCGGATGGAGTCGATGTCGGTTATTGGAGTATCTAAATCATCTAAACCATAGCATGTAAATCGCAGAGAACCGACAGGACCCGCCACATCGTCAAGGCTTCCGGCAAGTCCAAACCCCACATAGTTATTTGCCATAACGGCGTATCTATAAGTGCTTCCATTTTCAGCTTCAAACTCGATATAACCGTTGGTTTCATCCGGATCACTTACTGCAGTTATCCGAACGCTTTTCATCAGGTTTTTGTATATGTGATCTGTTATGACCCTGCCGTTTTGAAGGGCCTCGGCCGCTCCCCGCCTGGAGGCCCAACTGTTATTGATGTTGAGGAATTGCGGAAGCACCGCGGCGAAAACAACCGCCATGATGGCAAGAGCTACGACCATCTCCATGAGAGTCAACGCTCTGTTCGGACCTCTGAACGCTCCACGATTATTGTTTGACAGTGCACTCATCATGAGCCTCCTCCAATGGCAAATTATGGTCTTTCTTGTAGCAAATCATGGTCTTACTTGTCCGGCAGTATCAAAGAGCACCGCCCAGCCGGTATCGCCGCTTGACTCATAAACCCCAAGGTAAATTCGGCTTTGAACATTAGTCAGGGCAGGCGCCATTCCCTTTTCATGATAATCAAAACGACCTCCGTTTATGGTAATAGTCCCGGTGGAGGTATCGACAGATAAAACCGCAGCAACTCCAGCGTCACCGATGCCATCCCAGGCGACAATAGAACTTTCGTCGTCAATTTCCGCTAATGCCGGCCGCTTACCCTGTCCCGGACCAAACTCAAAGCCTGAGCCTCTGGTGGAAACAACTGTCATCGAATCATTTACTTCCAACATGCGCACCCATCCGGTATTTGCCGAAGATGTGTAAGCACAAAGATAATACCTGTCATCCAGACGGCACAAGGTGGGCCAGTTTCCACCGGATGTGCTGAAGGTGCATGCCGCCGAGGAACTAATCGTCCAGTCGCCCGTGTCAACGGTCAATATCACAACCTCGCCATTGCCTCCTCCTTTATAAGCACAGAGATAGGAACTGTTTTCAACCCAAAGCAGGGTGGGGTCTGCACCAGTGGCGTATTGCAATGGAGTTTCCTTTGTAATGGTCCAGGTAGCCTTATTCACGGTCAAGACAACGGCCTGACAATCATTGTCCCAATCACTGTAGGAACAAAGATGATGCTCATCATCAATTCGAGCCACGGTGGTCATGATCGCATATTTATTGTCAAACTCAAAGGAACCTTCCTTGGTAACAGTCCAGGTTCCGGTATCTACGGTTAGAATTACCGCCCACCCGTCGTCTTGGTAACCGGTATAGGTACAAAGATAATGAGTATCATCAATTTTGGATAAGGCCGTTTCCACTCCTTTATCGCTGTCAAATTCATAAGGCGTTCCGCAAGTAATGCTTCCAGCACCGGCATCGACGGTTAAGACCACGGCGTATCCGTCATAGCCGTCGCCGGTATAGGTACAAAGATAATGGGCATCGTCTATTTTGATAACGGCGGGTTTTTGGCCGTTTACGGAATCAAATCTGAGCTGACTGCCCTCAACGACAATATTGGCCGCTGCCATACCGGCATTTGCTTCAAGATAAATCTGCGCTGTAAAAGTCTGGTCGCGGCCAAGCGAAGTTGAATTGGCGACCGTAGTTTGTATTTTTACAGAGCGTATTTGGTCGACATCCGTTGTCGGATTGTCCAGATCATCTAAACTATAACAGGTGAATTGAAGCCGGCTTACCGGACCTGCAAGTTCTGAGAGACTTCCAACGGGGCCAAACCAAACATTTTTATTCGACGAGAGTTCATAACGGTACGTGATTGCGTCGTTGGCCTCGAATTCGATATACCCTTCGGTTGTCGTGGGGGCGCTTACGGCCTTTATCTTAGCTGCTTTTGACAGATTTCGGCTCATATGGCCGACAAGGACCCTGCCGTTTTGAAGGGCTTCGGCCGCTCCCTGCCTGGAGGCCCAACTGTTTTGGATATTGCGGAATTGAGGCAGCACCGCGGCGAAGACAACCATCATGATAGCCAGTGCGATAATTATCTCGAGCATTGTCAGAGCCTTGTGAAATCCTCTCGGCGCGTCTGATTGGCGGATTATTTCGATACATGAGCCATTTGCCGAATCGATCATATATTCACCACCTCCTGGCGATCAGTGTCTCAAGAGTAACATGCACTTCACTTCCTCCGAGAATATTGTTGCCGTCAAGGTCATATCCCACCACCACGGTGATGCTCCGCAGGTTGGCGCCGGCCGCGCCGTCCTTGACGGTGCAAAGGTACGAACCTTCCAACGGATTATTGGTCTCGGTGAAATTGCCGGTGTAATTGTAGATCGACCTCGCCTTTATCTCATTGAGTTTGGCCTGGGCAAGAGTCAAGCTGTGGGTCTTGCGCTCGATTATTATCGAGTTGACATGTACACTGGTCAGACCCTTCAGGATCGGCACTATCGCGAAGATCAGAAGCGACGACGCTACAATCACCTCCGTAAGCGTAAGGGCGGCGCGGTTGCCAATGTGCCTGCGAATTGTCAGTTTTCGACACATTTGACCATCCCCGTTGCCGGAATTATGGTGATTGTAAAGCTTCGGCCTTGAGCCGCCACCTGGAGCTGACAATCTTCGTCTGTTAAATTCCCCATAGGGCCGAATTCGAACGTATCGCCGCCTGTACAACTGATGTCCGAATCTATTGTCAAAGAGTCAACAATCTCATTTGTCTCACGATTCTCTATTTCATATCCGCTGTAAGGCTGCGAGCCTTTCATCTTCATCTCGAAACCATTTGAGTTGTTGGCGGCGTCGGCTATCGCCAGCCTTCGTGTGCGGCGAAGATCAACCGCTATCTTTTGGGCTACGGTGTCGAGCTTTTGTTTCGATACGATGGCAAAATCTATCCGCGGCACGCTTATTGCGGCAAGTATCCCAATAAACATCACGACGATGATCAACTCAACAAGCGAATAAGCTTTATACGACTTGTTCATCCCGGATCCCTTAAATTAATAAGGATGGCCACAGCCTCCGACTGGGCGCCATCCTTACTATGAAAGTCTTCGGGAAAGCAGCCTGAATTTCCCTGTTAGAACACTGCCTTAGTGGTCGCAACTGACCCTGTTCGTGCCGGCATCCATTGTGTAAGTCCCGCCCAGCGGGCAAGTAGGCGCGCCGTCAGGGAAATACGTCGCACTGCCCGTAACATCAGACATGGCCGCCGGATAGCCGCCAGTGTCCGCGTTATACATCTCAATAGCGGAATTGATGACATCGACGTTCGTGTCACAGGCATTTTGCTTGGCATTTTGGGCGCTTTGCGAAATTCGCGGGATCGCAATGGCCGACAATGCCGCCAGAATCAGCACAACGATCAGCAACTCGATCAGTGTTACACCTTCTCTTTTCTTTCTCTGTACCATTTTCAGTCCTCTCTCTTCTTTTCTTTTTAACTAAATGATGTGAAATTCCAAACTCACTATCGTCAAAAATCAGGGGGCACTTTCGCAGTTTTTTATATTTCCTGACTTATTCATCACAACAGGTCCGTTTTCAACTTTCCTGTTTGCACTGTCTATTTGACATGTCCCATATAGTCGAACATGGGCAGATATACACCTAAGAGAATCGTGCCGACTATCGCCCCCATGAGAACCGACATTATCGGCTCAATCTTGTTAAGCAGGGATTGTATTGCCCTTTCGATATGGCTATCGAGGAAATCGACGCCCTTGTTGAGCATCTCGGGCAGGATGCCGGCCTCCTCTCCGGCGGCGGTAAGTTGCACAATCATTGGAGGAAACAGTGGGTATTTTGACATTGGTCCGGCAAGCGGGTTGCCGACCAGGACCTCCTCCCGGAGGGCGTCGGCGATCTTCTCCATTTCGTAGTTGTTTGAGACCCGCTTTGCAAGTTCAAGGGCCTCCACGACGGGCACTCCGGCGTGCGCCATCATTGAAAAAGTCCGGATAAAGCGGCTGACAACAACCATGCGGTTGAGCCTGCCGAACATCGGCATCTGGAGTTTGAATGAATCGAGCTTTTGCTTGACCTGCGGGTTTCGGCAAATACGGCGTATAAGGTAAACTGTAATGCCGATGGCGGGAACGGCGATCATCCAGTAGTTCCTTACTATTTCACTGACAAGGATCAGCATTAGTGTCGGTCCCGGCAGATCGATATTGAGCTGGCTGTACAACTTCTGGAAAACAGGTATGACAAAGATTACCAGGGCCGTAACAATAAGGCAGCACATCACACCCAGAGCGATGGGGTAGGCGAATGCACTTTTGACTTTGCTCCTCAGTTCGGACTGCTTTTCGAGATAGTCCGCCGCCATCTGAAGTGTTTCAGCCAGACGCCCGCCCTTTTCACCCGCTTCAACCATGCCGAGGAAAAAGTCCGAGAATACGAGACGGTGCTTTTCAAAGGCCTCTGCAAGGCTCAGGCCCGTATCCACATGCTCCCGGATATCTGTGATGATCGATTTCAGCGCGGTATTTTCGGCCTGCTCTTCAAACGTCTCCAGACATCTTGCTATCGAAAGCCCGGCGCCGTACATGCCCGCAAACTCAAAGGCAAAAGCCACGATGTCGGCCTGTTTGACCTTCCCTTGCCTTTTGCCGCTGGTCTTACCCTGACGGCGGGCCTTGACGAGACTGTAGCCCATCCTGGACAACTCCTGGCGGAGGTCCTTTGTCGATTCCACATCTGTGTAGACGCCGGTAAACTCGCTGCCGGTGGAATCTTTCGCCACATATTCAAATACAGCCATCAGTCCTCTTTCATATTAACCACGCGGGTAATCTCTTCAAGAGTCGTACTGCCTTCCAGAATCCGTTCAATCCCCTTCATCCTGAGAGTCTTCATCCCCTGGGCCAGCGCACATGCCTTCAACTTGTCGTCTGAGACGCCTTCGACAACCATATTTCTGAGTGTCGAATTCATTTCGAATATCTCAAAGAGGCCTTCCCGGCCACGATATCCGGTTCCGCGACACGCTTCACAACCCTTTCCTTTGTAGAGTGTCGCATCGCGATGCTTATCGGCGCCGTCTCCAAAGAGCATGGCAAGTTCCTGCGGCGTCGGGTCATAGGGCTCTTTGCATTTCGGACAGATGGTCCTGGCAAGTCTTTGAGCCATTACTCCCAACATCGCCGAAGAGACCTGGAAGGGCGCCATGCCGAGATTCACAAGACGTGATACTGCTCCCGCCGCATCATTGGTATGAAGGGTGCTGAGCACAAGGTGGCCGGTAAGAGCGGCGCTTACCGCAATCTCAGCGGTCTCAAGGTCGCGTATTTCCCCGATAAGAACGATATCGGGGTCCTGTCGAAGAATGCTCCTGAGACTCGATGCGAATGTCATGTTTATCTCTGGCTTGACCTGGACCTGCGTAATGCCGTTGAGGCGATATTCGACGGGATCCTCCACGGTCACAATGTTCTTTTCGGGGGTGTTCAGGGCTTGTATCATCGAATAGAGAGTCGTCGTCTTTCCACTGCCGGTCGGCCCGGTCACGAGGATCATGCCGTAGGGTTTGGCTATCAGCGAGTACGCCTTCTCGTAATCGGCCTGCGACGTTATTACCTGATCAATCGCCTGGAGACTTTGACTGGCGTCAAGGATTCTGAGGACTATTTTTTCGCCGCCCGTTGATGGAAGCGACGAAACACGCAGATCGTAATCCCTGCCGTTGTGCTCGATGCTTATGTGCCCGTCCTGCGGAATTCGGCGCTCTGATATGTCCATATCAGCCAGAATCTTGATATGTGAGATTACCTCCCGCTGCGCCGAACCCGGTACTTCAAGGGCGTTAATCATAATGCCGTCGATGCGGTAACGGACTCGCATGTCGGGCTCCTGCGGCTCCAGGTGAATATCACTGCTCCGGGCGTCAATGCCGCCGGTTATTATCGAATCCACGAGCCTGACTACAGGGGCGTCGGCGACGTTTGCGGATTTGCCTCTTTGTTTCCTGATTTTGCCGTCAAACTCGCCCGAATCCTTCAGGCGCATCGTGACGATGTCCTGCTGAGTCACACTCTTGACATCGAAATGCGAGTCTATCGCCTGCGTAACCGCCTCACGGGTGGCCCCTAAGGGCACAACCTTGTATCCGGTCTTGGTCGTTATTGCATCTCGCGCAGACAGATTCAGAGGAGAACTCATCGCCACGTAGAGCATGTCCTTCTCCATTCGAAGCGGGATGAGGTTGTGTTGACGTGCAATCTCGTACGAAACCAGGCGAACGGCTACGGGGTCGATCATGTCGGAAGTCAGATCGATATATTCGATCCCATTACTTATCGCCGTCAACTTTGTGAGTTGATCATGGTCTATAAGTTTTTGAGTCTTGAGAAGACTGACAAGGCTTTTACCTGATTTGTTCTGTTCGCTGATAAGTTCCTGGACGCCCTGATCATCAAGGATGTCTTCTTCAAGAAGGACGGATATTACCGGATCTTGATATTCCATCTTGCTTAAACTCTCCTTTCGAAGCACGCGCATATTTCCATCTGAAGCCCGAATGTTATCGACGCCGGCGATGACGGACTTAACCAGCAAAAGTCAAAGACGGCGGCTCGGACGGCAAGTTTTTGGCGCCGTCAATTGAAAAACACTCCGTTATAGGACTACCCGGAAGAAACATATTCTCGTTGCGTCCGCCTTTTAGCGGATAGATGCGACCCGGATCGATACACACCGGCGTCCCATAATGTGTTTGGCTGTTCAATCACCGGCAGGAGTCCGACCGCAACCAGCCAATCGGCCGCAAGTCGCCTGAAAACAAAAAAATTATATTAAGAGGGCATAAGAAAATCTCGATATCCAATCAAGCAGGTCCGTCGTGTGCGATTATGCCTGCGGAACCATGAAAAGATGACACTGTAGTTGGCCAGATGGAAGAGCAGGAAAATGACAAAAGCCACAAATAGCGTTTCACTTCAAAACCAAACAGGAACAGACCGGGATTTACCTGGCATGGAACTGCTGAAAAGCCTGGATTTGAGCGGTTTGACCAGGGAAAACCTCGACTGCCGACTCGCCGAGGCAATAACTGCCGTAGCCGACTATTTCCAGGCCGACCACGGTTACGTTATGCTCGCCGACGAGGAGGGCAACTTCTGTAAAGCCGCCGCGGCAAAGCGTAACGCACAGGACGGCGACACCGTAACCGCCAGCAATGCCGTCATCGCCAAAGCCGCACAAACCGGCGCGACGGTCTCAGTCGCCGACGCGATGAACAGCGAGCAGTTCGGCGGCGATCCGGATTTTCAGCGATTCAATATCAGCCGTGCTTTGTGTGCGCCGATGCAGGCGACCGATAATGTGTGCGGTCTGATCTATCTGGACGACGCATCGGGCGCAAGCTGGGACACGTTCCATTCGGACCTCCTCGAATTGGTCGCAAAGTATGTTACTCTTGCCGTCAAGAACGTCGAGGCACAAGAGTCCTTCGCGGAAAAAAAGAGAATGATCGCCGCCGGAAGGGCCGCCCTGAATCTGTCGCACTCCGTGAAGAATATCCTTCAGATGATCTCAGGCGCCGCCGAAGTCGTTGATTTCGGTTTGCGAAGCAACCAGATTCACCGTGTCAAGCGAAGCTGGGATATCCTGAAGCCCAATCTGGAGAGGATGCGAAAATACACTCTTGAAATGCTCGACTACAGCAAGGAACGAAAGCTCAACCCCGGACCCGCCGATTTTAACAGAGTTATTCAGGGCGCAATCGAATCCCTCAAGAGCCAACTCAAGGCGAAGAATTCCAGGATCAACATCAGGGTCGACCGGAAAATACCCGAAGTCTTCCTCGACGCCGAGCGTATCCATGAGATGGCCCTTAACCTGGTCCTTAACGCAATCGACATTGTCGATAACAACAGCGGGCTGGTGAGTATAGAGACAAAGTATCACAGCAATCAGGAACTTGTTTCTCTGGCGGTCACCGACAACGGCCACGGCATATCGGATGAGATGAAAGAAAAGATTTTCACACCGTTCGAATCGGAAAAGAAAGGTTTCGGCACGGGCCTCGGAATGCCCATCGCAAAACAGATCATCGACCAGCACAACGGCACGATAGAGATCGACTCAAAGGTCGGACAGGGCACAACGTTTACGGTTTACCTTCCGGTCCGTTTGACGGAACAATCCGGATAGTTCCACCCGGCCGGACCACAGCGACGGGGCGCCGTCCGGACACGACCGATCGGTCGCGTCAAAATAAGGTTTTAGATTTTGGTCATTAGTATTTTGGCTTTTTTTTCGCTTCTCTGCAGTTGGTCCAGCACATTGACAAGCAACCCGGCGGCGTGGCGATTTACATAATCGCGGCGTGTCTTTTCAAGGGCTTCGGCGGCCCGGTCATAATTGCCGGAGGGCTCGGAATCGGCAACGTCCGAAAATCCCGTAGTTACCACGATTGCATTATTTGCAAGTTCCCTGTAGGCTGGATGATAGAATAGTAGCAGGTATTCTGGCGTTACAGGAGACTGACATGCTGAGGAACATAACAACTCTTTGTCTCTTTGTGCTGATCCTGTTTTGTATCGGCTGCAGCGAGCAGACCAGCCTGAACATGCCTGATAACCACACCAGGATCGCCGCCGGTTATGACTACTCCAAAAAACCGGACTGCTTCTTTGATCGCTATCCCGAAAACTGGGAACATGCGTTATATCATAGAGAACTCACGGCTCGATACGAAGCAAAAGAACTGGCAAAGAAGTAACAATCAATTCTGTCGCCAATCAAAGACAAAGAGAATCGTCTAAGAACAGGCCCCTAACTTGTGGCCGGACCCCACCGTGTAAAGTCGTTTGGCGCCGGCGGTGTTGACGTGCGAGCAGACAATCCGTCCGACAAAGATAATGTGATCGCCAGCCGGCAACTGCGCTTCGAGTGTGCACTCGAAGTTCGCCACCGCGTCGGTGAGCAGGACAGAGTCAATCTCTTTGGCGGGCTCCGTTTTGCAGTCGAATTCGGCAAATTTGTCGACATCCCTGCCGGACCGCGAGCCAAAAAACAGGGCGGCATCAGCCATCCCCGACGATGGAAATGCTACGGTGAAGCACCTGGAATGATTAATACATTCGACGGAGTAATGTTTGCTCGCCACGGCTATCGCCATCATCAGCGGCTTGCCTGAGGCGATCATCGTCCATCCCAAGGTGACGGGATTGGCCCTGCCGTCTTTGTCTTTGGCGATCGCAATGACCACCTGTTCGGGATACTTTGTTCTTACGGCGTCGGAATATTCAACTTGTTTCTGCATGGTTCCTTCCCTGAAATATTAACGTTTCCTTCTTAACATCAGAGCCCCGAAGCCAACCAGCAGCATCGTTGCCGATTTGTGAAAAAGCCTGCGTCTCGGGCCAAAAAAACGATATCTACCGATTCAGCCACCTCTTCAGGATACTGATTTGACGCATTTTTTCTTCGACTGTCAAGGCTCTTATTCAAAAACAGAGCCCGTAAACTGAATTGCCGCTGGAATACGGCAAAACAACCCTAAAAGTCATACCTCCGATAATGACGGCGATTAGAACGTATAAACGTGCAATCAGGGCGTATTAATCTCCACGGGTGAGAAATCAATGATCGCAGCATTCATGACGTATCCCACGTAAGTTATGGATTTCAGCGGCCGCTGGATCCGAGCCTCTATCGTCTCGCCGTTGGCTGTGTAGACTATCTTTTGCGCCTTCAGGTCAACTGTTACCTCGATTTGAACACCTTTATCGTTGGGGGCATTGATTTTAGCGCTTTTGGA
>QNBS01000007.1 GCA_003644175.1 Planctomycetota bacterium
CACAAATGCCGAATTTGACGCACTATTTTCTCCTGCCGCGACCTCGCAATATAATAATCATGACGACGGCCGTGGCGATAATTATCATAAGCACCTCCGGCGGACCGATCATCACGACCGCAGGTGTTATCATATTGTCCACTATCATATCAGCCATTAAGTCCTCACAAGATGGGGCAATTATACCCAATTGCGCCTGCATGGTCAAAACCTTTGCGAAAACTTCAATTTGCACACATACAGAAACGGCCTCGACCCCGGAAGCGGGATTATAACGGACCCTTCCACATCGCCTTTATATTCGGCGCACTGAAAAAAGTCAACCGTCGTATCTAATGATAGCAGAAGATAAGAGGTCCGCAAAAAAAACGTCGGAGCCGATTTTGAATAAGGGGGCTGACAATGCAGATAAGAACTCTCGGACGAACAGGACTGAAAGTAACAAGACTGGGCTACGGCGCGATGGAGTTGCGCGGCAGGCGCATCTGGGAGGGGCGCCCGATCACCGGTCGCCAGGCCGAGACAATCCTCAATGCCGTCCTTGACGGCGGCATCAATTTTATCGACACTTCGTATGATTACGGACTGAGTGAAGAGTTTATCGGTGAATTTATTGCTCACCGAAGAGATGAATACTATCTTGCGACCAAGTGCGGGTGCACCGTTGTTTATAAGGGCCCGCGCGACGAGACGCCCCACGTCTGGACCGGGGCAAATCTCATGGACAACATCGAAACGAGCCTCAAGAGACTCAAAACCGACTGTGTCGATATCTGGCAACTGCACAATCCCACGGTCGAAGATGTCGAGCGAAACAACCTGCTCGACGTTATGGACCGCGTAAGGTCGCAGGGCAAGGCCCGCTGGCTCGGTATCTCGACCACATTACCGTTTATCGACCGGTTCCTGGAATGGGATTTCTTTGATGTCTTCCAGGTCCCGTACTCGGCGATGCAGACTGAGCATGCCGATTCGATTACTAAAATCGCCCAACGAGATATCGGCGCCGTCATCCGGGGAGGAATCGCGCAGGGCGAACCCGGCATTTCCTACAAAGGCCAAAGAGAACGCTGGCTGCCGTGGCACAAGGCCGAGCTGGACCAGTTGCGGGATTTCGGTGAGAGTCCTACGGAATTTCTCTTGAGATTCACACTGTCGCATCCGGACGTGCAGACGGTGATCGTCGGAACCGTCAATCCCGCCCACCTCGCAGAGAATGTCAAAGCAGCCGATGCCGGCCCGTTGTTCCGCGACGTCTATTACGAAGCAAAACGAAAACTCGAAGCCGTAGCACACGGCCTGACAGCGGTCTGAGCCGGCTTGAAAAGAATCCGCACGCCGTCGATTCGCTGCTATCGTCGCCAATCTTCCCGGCGCGTGCCGTGATAAGTCCGAAGCACATATTGGAATTGCTTTTTGGTATGCGGATCGAGCAATATCGTGTACTTGACCGTCTTGAGATCGTCCTTTTCGTACTTGCCGAAATCGCCGGAATTGTCCAAATCCCAGTATGAGGTCTTGAAGTTTCGCTTGATCTCGAGTTTGACGGCGATGTCCCGCGTATTGCGGACCTCGACCTTAAACGTGCGAACCTCGTCCCAGCCGGAAATGTTACGCCGACGGTCAAACTTGTAGTTGGCTGTCTCATAGGCCATCAGTTTCGGTTCGACCACCACATCGGACACACCGCCGAGATTTAACTCCACATCTTCATCCACCGGAATGTACTTAAACGACGACTGCCCGGTATATGCCAGATGCTGCTCGTCGTCGACGTTTCGGTAGACCTTGAGCAGCCCGCCGGGAATCGGCGTCTCGCCCAGGTTGTGCTCGGTATCGTTCTTAAAGCTCAAAAACCGCACCACGCTTCGCCCGTAACGTTCTTCCTCGTATTTGTACAGGTTTATGACCGCAACCTCGTCAACGTCAAAACTCGGCAGACGTTTCGACCAGCCGTTGGCGATCGTCTCGGCGCCCTCGATCGTATAGAGGAAGTATTCGCTGAGGCCTTCCTTTTTTACTTCCTTGATTTCGGCAGCGGCGTATGCAATCTCCGCCATAGACGCCTTGGCCTTCATTAGCATATCACGCGGTCTTGCCGCTGCATCCCCGCTAACCGGTCCGGGCCCCTGGATCGGGCTGCCGTAGGCGTGCTGCCTGCGGGCGAGATCGGCGATTCGGTCAAGAATGTGAACCTTACCCACGATCAGCCGCGTCTGGGCATTGCCATAGTCCTCGCCACTGTTGTTCGTTACCCGCACGTAACCCTGCAGGCGCATCGTTTTTTCGTTTTCGGTCAGTGTGCCCATATAAAAGGCCCGCCATGTGAGACCGCTGGTAAGGTACGTGATCTCCACGGGCGCCTTGCCCGAGACCTGGCTCTTGATGTTCCACAGCCCGAGGTTCCGCACGCGCGGCGGATACGTCAAATCCATGATGTCAATCTCGCCTGCATGGGCCTTGGGCAGCATTTCCAGACTCGTCGGGTCGATCAGCGTATTCGCCCACGAAAACTGCAAGCTGTTCATACCCTCTTTAAGCGTAAGAGGCCTGCTCTCACGCACCAACGTCAAATCCGCGGAGTTATAAATCGTAAGCTGCGTGCTCTCGCGCTCGGGCAGCGTCGACAAATCGACCTTCGCCCACGCGCTGCAGCTGACCGCAATGATCATGGTCGTCAACATTACACGTTTCATGGTATCGCTCCTTTAACTTGTCATTCCCACAATTCGCTTGTCATTCCCGCGAAAGCGGGAATCCAGCATAAAACAGCTTCCGCCGCAGGCGGTTTCCTGTTTCTTGCACACGTGGCTAAAAAGTTACCATTACTGTTGATTTGTCCGATACTACCTGACATTCCGTCGATGATAGTGCATCTCCAGTTCCTTGACGGCAGGTCCGTCGTCGGTCCGTGCGGGCAGCTCGATCTCAAATTCCAGCGTATATGCGTCCTTGCGATTGTACTTCATGTTGCATTTTTCCATATCCCACTGGCCGGGTATATGCTGGATCATGGTCAAGGCCGCCGGTGAGTCCTTGAAGTTCTCGATCTTGGCGGTAATGAGTTCGTCGGTGTCGTAGAGAACCACCTTGCCGGCATTGTTCTTGCGCAGATTGATCTTCGTGTCCCGCATCTTCTTCTGCGTAACGACAATATCCCTGCTGTCGCCGATATAGAGCTCGGTCTTCTCGCCGACCGGCACGAGGGCGGTATTGTCCTCACCTAAGAATATCGTGCTCTCATGCCCGTCGTCCTGGAAGATTCTCACCTTGCCGCCCGACAGTGCAAACTCGCCCAGGCCGCTGTCGGCATTGTTGACGATGCGATAGCTCACCGGGATGCCCACATTCTTGTTGTCCAGCTTCTCCGGGTCCCAGGGCAGCTTCGCCGAATCCCACGTCCATATCTTCGTGATCGGAACCTCGGGCGACTTCAAAAAGAGCATCCGCTTGGTCTCTTCGTGATCGATACCCTGCTCGAACGCCTCGCCATAATCCAGAAGCACCCGAGCTTCCTCAAAATCCTCACCGGAGAAATTGCGAAGCACAAGGTAGCTCCTCAGGTCCACCTTCGTCTCCTTCTTGTCGGCTATCGCCTTGTAGGCCACCAGCCGGTCGATATTGCTCAGCAGGTAGCTGATCCGGACCGTCTCGGCGAAATCGCCGTCGCCGGCGATCTCCCAGACAAGAGCGGCCTCATTGGGTGGATAGCTCACATTGAGCAATCTTACCTCGTCGGGGTGGTCCAGAACCGTCAGCCGGATCGAGTCGGCATCGATACTGACCCCCTTCCACGAAAAATCCACTTTATTTGGACCTTTCTGCAGCGTCAGCACCCGCTCTTCCTCGATCAGCGTGGCGTTCGGGTTGTCCAGCCGGATCACCGTCGCCGCACGCTCCGGCAGCGCCACCAGCTTAATCCGCGCCTCGGCCGCACCGCACACCGCCAGCAACACAAGCACCCAAACAACATTTTTCGTTTGCTTCTTCATAATTCTGTCTCCTAAAATCTGTTGAATCCCAATAATGTTTTTCTTTTTCGTTTTTTCTCTGCACCCTCTGTGGCTATTTACTTTCCCGCCGCGTCCCGTGGGCGTCAATCAGGCTTTTATCGGTACTATCCATCAAAGCTTTTCACCTGTCTCTCAGTATTCGACAATTATACACCCCCTCCGGTTGACAAAAAAAAAGCTCTCATCCAATAAAGTTGTAATTTTTTTGAGGATTTTCTTGCAACTCCTTTGAGTTTAACGCTTTAGGCTTCCGGCATAGTGTGATATATGTTGATTTGAGGAAACAGGAAATGTTTTGTTGTAAGCCTCTAACGGGGTAAAATGGGAAATGTCGGCTAAGACAAATATTACAATCCGAAAAGAGTGGAAATTCCTCGATTCCGGTCTGCCAGGCCCGGTTACCATACAATCGAACATTCATTAAGCAGCGATAAAACAGTAAGGGCAAGCGTATGAATCATGTTGAGAGATTTCGAGCGGTGATGAAGTTTCAACAAGTCGATCGCCTGCCTCGCTGGGAATGGGCGATGTGGTGGGATGAAACCATAAAACGCTGGCACGGCGAAGGTTTGGACGCTAATCTGACGGACATATTCGATATACACGAATACTTCGACTTGGACCCTTACAAGCAATACTGGTTCAGCACCACCGAGGCCACCATCGAAGCCGCCCAGCACCATGTCGAGGGAATTGTTTCAAATATGGACGATTACCTCAAGCACACCCGTTACTTATATCCGGATCACGGCAAAGCCATTGAAGGAATGTCGCCATGGCTCAAACGTCAGCAAAAAGGCCAGGCGGTCATCTGGATCACGCTGGAGGGATTTTTCTGGTTTCCGCGAACTATGATGGGCTTTACCGAGCTGATGCTGGCTTTTTACGATCAGCCCGAGCTGCTCCACAAGATCAACAAGGACCTGCTCGCATTCAACCTGGAAATACTGGAGCAGATCGCAAAGATCGGCAATCCGGTCTTTATGACCATCGCCGAAGATATGTCTTACAACAACGGCCCAATGATCTCTCGCGCGATCATGGACGAGTTTCTCTCGCCTTATTATGCAAAGCTTCTTGCCCGCGCCAAAGAGATGGACATGCTTACGATAGTAGATACCGACGGTGATGTCACATTGCTTGTCCCGTGGCTTCTTGACAACGGCGTCGAAGGAGTATTGCCGCTTGAGCGACAGGCAGGTGTAAACGGTATGGCGTTGCGGGAAAAATTTCCAAAGCTTGGAATGATCGGACATTTTAACAAGATGGTAATGGCCGACGGCGAACGGGCGATGCGCGCCGAATTCGAGAGGCTGACGCCCCTGATGGCTTCGGGCGGATTTATACCGAGCGTCGATCACCAGACGCCGCCGGGCGTATCGCTCGAGGACTATCGCATTTATCGAAAGTTGCTGGATGAGTACACCGGCCGATAATCAACGGTCCGAGGGGCCTTTGCAGCCGATAAGAAACCGACCAAGGAGATCGGCGTTGAAATGGTGTGGAGAAGGTTTTTTCAAATATTCCCCTTTTGATCGTAATCCTGCTCGGCGCATTTACAACCAACTGTGTTTGGTGTTTATGGCGGAAGACAATAGTTGCAGTGGTCAGCGTTTCGGCTTTTTTTGTTTTAATCTTCGAAGGAACTTGAGATCCTCGATATCCTTTGGTCGCCCCGCAGCCTGTTTCATTTTGATCAGGTCGTCAAGAGATGCGAACCAGACGAAAACATCGCCGAACTTAGCCTTTACCCTGTTCGTCCAGATACGATCAAAAGTGACGCCTTTTACAAACGGGTGAATGTCAGTCTCAACTAAATATTGCCGTATCAGCACCTTTTTGGTGAGGAGGTCATCGACGGTTATATCAGAGACGTCGTAGCCAAATGACTTGAGTGCCTCGTGTGTCCGTCCGGCATTAGGCTCGTCAGGTTTGATAAACAGATCAATATCGAGAGTTGCCCGCGAATATCCGTGGACAGGGAAAGCCGTTGCCCCGATGATCACAAAGCGAACCTTATGTTCTTTTAGTAACTTGAGTAGATTTTCGACGTCCATTTCGATTCGATAATAATGCCATTTCGCGGCTTTTCTGCAACATCATTTGAAAGCGCTGTTGAGTAGTCAAAGAGGCCAGGTAATCCAACTCGAAGTCGATTTCCCGGCTCTCATTGTGCTTGTCCAGTTTCAAAACCGCCTTATTGCCTGTCAACCTGTGAGCCATAACAGTATTCTATGAGTCCGGTCTCGGTGTGTCAAGGGGCGGGTGGTGCACTTTCCCCCCCCCCGCAAACAAGAAGGGCAGAGGCGCCATTTCCCAGGCCCACCCATCAGATCAAGATCTGGAAAATACGGCCCTGCCCACAAACTATTTCTACTCTAAACGCTGCGAATCACTTTAAGTTTGTTGCATTTCTCTTCACAGCCCGTTCAGAGGAAAGGAGACGGATTCAATCAACAACCTTTCCAGCGACCGCCTTGCATCCGCTTATTATATAGGGTCGCTTTAGGCCCTCGGTATAACGTTTTTTTTGTGCAGTTTCCTCATTTTTATCGGATGCCCTCTAATTCGCAATGGTACAGTTTTTGGGGGTCATGCCAGTCTTTGGAAGGGTCAGGTTAGGCGGGTTTTTATTAGTTCTGTTGCTTTTTCGAGGGCTTGGGGGAGGTTTTTTTGGTTTTTTCCTCCTGCTTGCGCCATTTGAGGCTTACCTCCTCCTCGGCCATCTACTATCGGGGCGATTTTCTTTATCAGGTCGCCGGCTTTTAGGCCTTTTTTTATGAGGTCGTCGGTCATGGCGGCCAAGAGCATTACTTTGTCGTCGCCTTCGGGGATGCCTAAGACTATTGCTGCTGATTTTGCTTTTTTCTTGAGGCTGTCGATTGCCCGGCGGGCCTGGTCGATGGGGCATGGTGAAAGGGCGCCTGTGATGATGGATGTTTCGCCGATTTTTTCGCACGTTTTCAGGAGTTGTGCGGATTCTGCTATTGTGTCGGTTCCGCCTTTTTTTGCGGCGGATTTTAGGTCTTTGGCGAGTTTTTTGTTGTCGGCGAGGAGCTTTTTGACTCGGCCGGTGATCTGTTCGGGCGGGGCCTTTAGCAGGGTTGTGAGGTTATCGACAATTTTGCTTCTTTCGAGGAGGTAGTCGACGAGTCCCGCACCGGTGAGGGCGGTTATTCTGCGGACGCCGGCTGAGATGCTCTCTTCCCTGATGATCGCAAAGCCGCCGATTTGGCCGGTGCTGTCGAGGTGCGTGCCGCCGCAGAACTCGCGGCTGAAGGCCTGTGTAATTTGTGCGTCGTTGGCTGCGCCGATGCCGACTACGCGGACGCGCTGTCCGTATTTTTCTCCGAAGAGCGCCATTGCGCCGAGTTTCTTCGCCTCGTCGATCGGCATGACGACACATGTAACAGCGACATTCTCGTCAATCTTTTTACGAACAAGCCCTTCAACCTTTTTGAGTTCTTCAGTCGAAAGTGCCTTCGGATACGTAAAGTCGAACCGCAAGTGCGTCGAACTGACCTCTGAACCCTTTTGGTGCACCGATTCCCCCAACACCTGCTGCAGAGCCCACTGCAACAAGTGGGTGGCTGTATGATTCTTCTGCGTGTCCTGGCGGAATTTGCCTACAGTTGCCGTTACTTCCTGCCCCGCTCGAATGGTTCCTCCCTGGAGTTTGCCTGAGTGGATCACACAATCAGCAATCTTGCTCGTCCTCTCTACCTCAAAACACCAATCCGGCCCTTCGATTTTTCCGGTATCGCCAACTTGACCGCCTGCTTCGGCGTAAAAGCAGGTATGATCCAGTATTAAGCCAACGTCTTTGTCGGTCTGTGAGAAATCGCCTTCCTTGATAAAATCACCAGACGTCGTCCAGCCAACAACCTTGGCCGAACATGTGTTGGTTTCGTACTTGAGCGAATCGTCCGTCATCGGAAGCTGCACACCTGACAATGCGCTCTTGAGGGAATCAGCCTTGCGCGAGGAACGCGATGTGATGCGCTGAATCTCCATGAGTACATCGAATTTTTCCGTATCAACCTTCAGGCCTCGCTCGCGGGCCATCAGTTGTGTGAGGTCGAGCGGGAATCCGAAGGTGTCGTAGAGTTGGAAGGCGTTTTCGCCGCTGATTGTCTTGTCGGGTCTCTTTTGGGCGGTTTCGGCGGCGGCGGTGAATATCTCAAGGCCTCTGTCGAGGGTTCTGCCGAAGGCGGCTTCTTCGGCTTCGACGACGGTTGCGACGAAGTCGGCTCTCTCGGCGACTTCGCCGAACGCATCGCCCATGGTGTCTGCGAGTACGCCGACGAGTTTGTACATGAAGGGCTCGTGGGCGTCGAGGACTCGGCCGAACCTTGCGGCGCGTCGGAGTATGCGACGCATGACGTAGCCGCGACCCTCGTTGGAGGGGGTTACGCCGTCGGTAACAGCGAATGTCAGCGAGCGAATGTGGTCGGCGATGACGCGGAATGCGCTGTCGGTTTAGCTTTCGAGGCTGGATGTGTACTCGTGGCCGGTCAGGTCGGCGATGGCGTCGATGATGGGCATGAACAGGTCGGTGTCGTAATTGCTTTGCTTGTTCTGGAGGACGGCGGCGATTCGCTCGAGCCCTGCGCCGGTGTCGATATATCTTGCGGGGAGTTTTTCCAGTGTGCCGTCGCCGAGGCGGTTGAACTGGATGAATACGAGGTTCCACAGTTCGATGAATCTCGCACAGCCGGAGTTTACGGCGCACTTGTGGCCGGCGACGTGTTTCCTGTCGCACATGTCGGGCCCGAGATCGATATGTATCTCACTGCACGGCCCGCACGGCCCGGAGGCGCCCATCTCCCAGAAATTGTCCTTCTTGCCGAAATAGAGGACCCGCTCCTTTGGGATGGGTGTAACTTTCGTCCAGAGTGCGGCCGCCTCATGGTCCGGGTCGCTGCCGTCGGTTTGATCACCTTCATAAACCGTTGCCCACAGTTTGTCCGGGTCTATAGAATAGACTTTTGTCAGAAGTTCCCACGCCCACTCGATGGCTTCGGCCTTGAAGTAATCGTCGAAGGACCAGTTGCCCAACATCTCGAAAAAGGTGTGGTGATAGGTGTCCAGGCCGACTTCTTCGAGGTCGTTGTGCTTGCCGCTGACGCGGATGCACTTCTGGCTGTTGGCGGCGCGGGTGTAGTCGGGCTTTGTCATGCCGAGAAAGATGTCCTTAAACTGGTTCATGCCGGCATTGATAAACAGCAGCGTCTCGTCGCCGATGGGAACAACGGGCGCACTGGGGACAAACTGATGGCCCCTGTCCTTGAAGAAGTCAATGAACGTACTTCTGATTTCTTTTGATGTAAACACGCTTTACCTTTACGATCAATACAACGGTTCTTGTCGGCGACCATGCATAAAAGTCCGCCACAGGACAGATTATACAGAATCCGGATGAAAAAGTCATGGGAAATTTGCGGATTCTGCTTTGTGCTTTCCAGAGTGTATTATTGGAGATTGCTTGACATATCCGCCCAAATGCATTATGAGCAAGAAGAACAGCCGAATCTTATGAGGGATTTTTTGCCCCATTGCTGCATGAGGAATTGGAATAATTCCTTTTTACACTACGACAGGCTATTTGCCGGACGCATTCATTCGAGGTACTATTTCCGTATGTAAGCGTCGGCGCCGCTTGTCTTGACAAATTCGAGTTTCTTGTCCGCCGGGATGATTATGGCCTCGGCGTTGTTTATGGATTCGATCAGTCCCAGGCCTTTGGCCCGCCCCATCACGCTGACCGCCGTCGCCAGTGCGTCGGCGTCCATTGCCCTGGCGGCGATAACGGTAACGCTTGTCAGTTCGCCTGCGCTTGCCGTTGTCGCCGGGTCGATGATATGGCTGTATCGCCGGCCATCCACCACCACGAATCGCCGGTAATCGCCGCTGGTGGCGATAGCGGTATCGGACAGCTTGAGCACGAGAAGATAGTCGCTCACACCCGACGGGGCCTCCAGCCCCACGCGCCAGATGTTGTCGAACTTGGGCGAGGCGCCGAAACAGCAAATGTCCCCGCCGACATCGACCAGTCCGCCGGCGGCGCCGGCCTTTTTCATTTCCTCGATCGCCCGATCGACACCATAGCCCTTGGCGATAGCCCCCAAATCCAGTTTCATACCAACAACGGCAAAACGAACCGTCTTGTTCTCCTCATCCAGGATGAGCTTTTCGTAGCCTACTCCGGCCCTGGCTTCAGCGAGCTCCTCTTCGCCGGGTTTTTTACCGTCCTTCGCCGCCCTTCGCCACAGTTCGACAACCGGACCGACGGTGATATCAAAGGCGCCTTGTGTTTTCCTGCTGTAATCAACCGAAGCCTTCAAGACCTCGAAGAGTTCGTCGCTGACCTTTACCGGCCCGGCAAACGCATCCCGGTTGACAACCGACAACTCCGAATCGGCCTTGTAATCGCTCATCATCTCGTCCACTTCGACGAGCTTGTCAAAAGCGGCCTCTATACTCGCCTTGATCGTCTCGTCATCGGAGGCAACCGCCGTAATGTTGGCAAACGTCCCCATCACAAGCCGACCGCCGCCGAACCCGGATTGCAGTTGAGGCCCTTTGGGCGCCGCCAGATTGCGGACAAGCAGCGCGACAACGACAATAATCGCAATGGAAACCAGCATCCGAACAGTCTTGTTATTCACACGCAAACCTTTCAATCCCTGCAGAAAGCCTGATTCTAAATAGTCGCCATAATTTATTCAACAAATCTTTCTATTGTCGTATAATACGCCTGTGAACAGCAAAGATGTGCAACTATTAAGCCGGCGCCTCGACAGGGAGTTTTTGCCCTGCGTGCGTCGGCCGGGCCGATACATCGGCGGAGAGGTCAACCAGATCAAAAAAGACCTGTCCAAATGCGATGTGAAAGTGGCGATTTGCTTTCCCGATGTGTATGAAATCGCGATGAGCCATACGGGTCTTGCGATCATCTACGAAGTCGCCAACCGCATCGCCGGCGTCGCGGCCGAGCGTGTGTTCTGTCCCTGGACCGATGCCGAACAGGTCCTCCGCGACAAGGATATCCCGCTTTTTACGCTTGAATCCAAGGCCGCCGTAGGCGATTTTGACATCGTCGCCTTCAGCCTCAACAACGAACTTTGCTATACCAACATGCTCACCATGCTGGACCTGGCGGGTCTGGCCCTCAGATCGAGCGACCGCGCCGAAGACGACCCCCTCGTCATTGCCGGCGGACAGGTCTCAAACTCCTGCGAGCCAATCGCAGAATTTGTGGATATGTTCGTCCTCGGCCACGGCGAAGAAGCAACCGTAAAACTGCTGGACCTGTTTCGACAACAGAGGAATTCCAAAACCTCGAAAAAGGATTTTCTCCTGGAAGCGGCAAAACGATTCAACTTCGTTTACGTTCCGTCGCTATATACCTTCGAGTATGAAGGCGACACAATAGCGGCTTTCAAAGCCGGTCGCTCGGATCTGCCCACACGATTTGAAAACGCCGTCGTTGACGACCTGGACAGCTCGGCGGTCCCGCTCAAGCCGATCGTGCCTTTCGTCAAGGCGATTCACGAACGCATCAGCATCGAGATTATGCGCGGCTGTCCCGGCCGATGCCGCTTCTGCCAGGCAGGTTTCTGTCGTCGCCCCATCCGGTATCGCAGTGTTGACAGGGTTCTCGAAATCGCAAAACAAAACTATCTGGCCACAGGTTTTGACACCGTAAGCCTGCTCAGCCTGTCAACAGCCGACTACCCCGACCTCGAAGAACTCGTCACCCGGCTGCAGGAATACTTCCAGCCGCATCATGTGGGAATCTCACTGCCAAGCCTCAAAGTCAAGCAGCAGCTCCGGCTCCTGCCGAAAATGCTTACCTCCGTTCGCAAGAGCGGACTGACCATCGCAGTCGAGGCAGCCGGCGAGAAACTCCGCAAAGTCATAAACAAACCCATCAGCGACATCGACCTCTTTGCAGGCGTCCGGGCAGCTTACCAGGCCGGATTCCAGCGGCTCAAACTCTATTTCATGGTGGGCCTGCCCGGCGAGACACAAGAAGATATCGCCCGGATTGCCGAGCTTTCGCACACCTTGGCGCGACTCAGAAAAGATGTCGACGGCAAAGTCGCACAAATCAACGTCGCCGTGAGCTGGCTTGTGCCCAAGCCCCACACACCGTTCGGCTGGCTGGGCCAAAAAGACAGGGAGTATTTTGAAAACGCAAAGGATCTGATCCTTCGGCAAAAGCGAAAGCTCAACGCCCGCTTCCTGCAGTTCAAGTTTCACAACATTGAAAACAGCATCCTCGAATCGGCAATCGCAAGGGGCGACCGCCGCATGGCGGACGTCATAGAAACGGCATGGCGAAACGGCGCAAAATTCGACCTGTGGGGTGAATGCTTTGACTATAGCATTTGGACCGAGGCATTCGCCGAACACGGCGCCGCCGCCGACACCGCCGCACAAAGGAGTTTTGCCGCCGATGAGATCCTGCCCTGGCAGCATCTGGGCGGTCCGGAAAAGGATTACCTTCTAAAACACTTCACTAATGCAATCGAAGCGGCCGATCAGTGATGATAGACGCTCTTCTTCAGACCAGGAGGCTGCTGCAGCCCGCCGCGACCGTTGGTCTCTTTGAACTCGACAATAATCTTCGCCGCCTCGGCCGGGTCGTCCACAACGGTGAAAACATCGAGGTCTTCGGGCGATACATAACCATGCTTATCTAACATGGTATTTTTTATCCAGTCCAGGAGACCCTGCCAATACTCGCTGACCATGAGAATGACCGGGAAATAGACCTGCTTGAGCGTCTGGATGAGAACCAACGACTCAAAAAACTCATCCATCGTGCCGAATCCGCCCGGCATGACAACAAAACCGTTGGCGTACTTGAGGAACATCACCTTGCGGCAGAAGAAATACCTGAAGTGAAGCGACAGATTCTGATACTCGTTGGGGGTCTGCTCCACGGGCAGCTCGATATTGAGCCCGATGCTGCGCCCGCCCGCCTCAAATGCGCCCCGATTAGCGGCTTCCATAATCCCGCCGCCGCCGCCGGTAATGACCGCAAAGCCGGCCTTGGCAATCTCATACGAGGTTTTCCTCGCCAACTCGTAATACTCATCGCCCTCGGGCGTCCTTGCCGAGCCGAAAATCGATACGGCCGGCCCAACGCTGGCAAGTTCATCGAAACCCTCGACAAATTCCGCCATGATCCTGAATATCCGCCACGGCTCTTCGGTGGACAGGCTTAATGCACTCATGAACTACTCCATTCAACTATTTTCAGAATATGTGACATTTTGGTCATGTGTAGAAAAAACAGGAAACCGCCTGCGGCGGAAGCTGTTCTATTCTGGATTCCCGCTTTCGCGGGAATAACAAAGGGTAGTCGCACCCGGCTACAGTATCATTATCGTCCCAAACAGACGTCGACATAAGCCAAATCACCACAGTTCGGGCCTGTTCGCCGCCGGACAGTGCGGCGCAATCGGACAATTCGGACAGTCCGGCTTGCGGGCCTTGCAGATATTACGACCGTGCCATATCAGCAGATGACTGAACAGCGACCAGCCGCCCCACTTTCGCTTCGGAACAATCTCCATCAGGTCAAACTCCAGTTTCACCGGATCGGCGTTTTCCGACAGCCCCAAACGACGGCTCAGGCGAATCACGTGCGTGTCGCAGGTGATTCCGGGCGTATCAAAAGCGTTGCCGAGAATCACGTTGGCCGTCTTCCGCCCAACGCCCGGAAGCGATGTCAACTCTTCCATCGTACGCGGCACAACACCATCGAATTCCTCCACCAGCATACGGCAGCACTTCTGAATGTTCCTCGCCTTGTTCCGATAAAAACCCGTCGAACGAATCTCATCTTCAATCTGCGAGTTCTTCGCCTTCAGAAAGTCGCCAGGCCCCTTGTATTTCACAAACAGGTCCCTGGTTACAATATTCACACGCACATCCGTGCACTGGGCGGACAAAATCGTCGCGATCAGCAACTCGAAGGCATTGTCATGATGCAAAGCGATCCCGGCGTCAGGATAGGTCTTCTTCAGTATCGGAAATATCTTCTGAACCCGCTGCTTCGCCACAGCCGCATCCACTTTTATCTTCTTTCGTCCGGCCATACCTGCCTCACTGACTCACCGATCATACCACCCGATAATACGCTGCCTGTCAGTCTAATACATCCTGCACCCGCCTGCAAACAAAACCATACTGAATTGAAGACACTTTGCTCAATACCGCGACCCGCCTCATCCCGACCGGATTTTGTAGGGGCGAACCCCTGTTTTTTCCGCACATGCCTAAAATGTCGCCTATTTTTCAGTTGCCTTTCCAAAAAACCCCGATTAACATTCAGCTTTTTACCGGCATTGCCGAACTAATAAAGATAACGTGCCCAAACGATAAGCTGTATTGTGTGAGATATTCATGGATTCTTTCAACCGTGCCAAACTGGCCGCAAACTTGTTCAGCAGGTATGAGGGCAATCCGATTTTGACGGCGCAAAAGTGGCCTTACCCGATTAATTCCGTTTTCAACCCCGCCGCAATCAGGATCAATGGCGAAGTCTTACTCCTCAATCGCGTCGAGGAACTCCGCGGTTTTTCACATCTGACCTGCGCCAGGAGCAAAGACGGGCTGACCGACTGGGTCATCGACGAAAAACCGACCATGAAGGCCGACCAGAGCAACAAGGAAGAGCGGTGGGGCCTGGAGGATCCGCGTATCGTCTGGCTCGAAGAGCAAAAGCAGTTCGCTATCACATATGTGTCGTTCAGCGAAGGCGGCCCCATCGTCTCGCTGGCTATCACGCGCAATTTCAAAACATTCGCCCGTCTGGGCGGCATGCTCCCACCGGAGGACAAAGACGCATGTCTGTTCCCGAGGCGATTCAACGGAAGATTCGCCCTTATCCACAGGCCACTTGTACGCGGCGAAGCCCATATATGGCTCAGCCTCTCTCCTGACCTCAAACACTGGGGCGACCACAGGGTACTGCTCAAGACCAGGCCCGCCTTCTGGGACGGGGCGCGGATCGGACTGGCCTGCCAGCCAATCGAATTGCCCGAGGGCTGGCTCATACTCTATCACGGCGTCCGCGTCACCACCGCCAGCCAGATATACCGCACAGGAATGGCCCTTCTGGACAGGGACGAACCGTGGCGAGTCCTGCGAAGATGCGAGGAATGGGTGCTCGGCCCGAGGGAACCTTATGAACGCGTGGGCGATGTCAATGACGTTACATTCGTCACCGGCGGAGTCATCATGCCCGAAACCAATCAGCTTTACATCTATTACGGCGCAGCAGACGACAAAGTAGCTGTAGCAATGGCCGACATGGACCGAGTACGCGAATACATAATGGCCTGCCCCGAAGTCAACGAGTAGACCCGCCGCGCAATCAGCCCCGAATCCGGCCAACTCGGCAGCGATTCCATATATAAGGAGATCGCAGAAGGCCTGTCCCAACCATGGAAAAACGGCATCGGAAAAGAAAAATATCGACAGTTCAAGGTGATTTTGGTACCCTTGCCGGTAATCCTGGCCCCGTCGAGGATGTGATGCGGTCGCAGCCGAAAAAGATACGCCAGGCTTTACAAACCATTTATAAGAAAGTTGGAATGTTATGAACCGACGTGAATTTATCAGAAATGCCGGCCTCAGTGCGGTATCACTGCCGATGGCCGGATGTTCGTTATCTTTTGCCGCCGGCAAGGGCTTAAAGCGACAAAAACCCAATTTGCTTTTCATCTGGACCGACGAGCAGCGGGCGGACACTATGGCCGCCTATGGAAACACAAAGATACACACACCAAACCTGAACAAACTTGCCTCCGAGAGCTTTGTTTTCAAACGAACATATATCACTCAGCCGGTATGTTCGCCGTCCAGAACATCGGTCATGACCGGACTTTGGCCGCATACTTCAGGGGTAATCAATAACAATATTCCGATAACCAGCCAGACGAAATGTCTTCCTGAAATGATCGATTCGCCTGAATACCAAACCGGATATATGGGTAAATGGCATCTCGGCGATGAGATTTTTGCCCAGCACGGTTTCGATGAATGGGTCGCAATCGAAGATGGGTATTACAAGTATTACTCAAGCCCCGACAAAAAGCAGGCCAGGAGCGATTACTATCATTTCCTCATCTCACGCGGACATAAGCCCGAC
>QNBS01000008.1 GCA_003644175.1 Planctomycetota bacterium
ATCAGTTTTACGCAAAAAGTCAAGAAAAAAATGAATGCGAATTTGCTTTTTCGGGAAATTTACGAAAAAGTGTTTATCCAAAAGGACTTACAGAACAAAAAAACACAACTTGCGGAATTGCTGTTAAAATGGCCGGCAATTGTTTGAGACTCAGGCCTGTTTTGGGAAGCAAAGGCGACAATATCTATGCAGCCTGTCGGTTGATGGCGGCCGGACTGCGATGTAATTTGTCCTTAGTGGAAGACTGTTTCTTGTTTGCTCTTTCGTATTTCGACTTCCACCTGGCGGATTCTGTCGTATAGTTCGGGGAGGTGTTCTATGAGACTTATGGATTTGAGGGCTTTTCTGCGTTCTTTTGCGGGAGAGCCGAAGAATTTTTTTCCGGGCGGGATATCTCTCATGACTCCGGATTGTGCCGCGATCATGGATTTGTTTCCGATGGCGACGTGATCACTGACTCCTACCTGGCCGCCCATGACGACTCCGTCGCCAATTGTGCAGCTTCCGCTGATTCCTGTCATTCCTGCGATAAGGCAGCATCTGCCTATTACGGTGTTATGGCCGATCTGCACGAGGTTGTCTATCTTGGTTCCTGCTCCTATTCTTGTTGCATCAAATTTTGCCCTGTCTACGCAGGTGTTTGCTCCTATTTCGACAAAATCCTCTATTACGACAGTACCGATATGAGGTATGAGATTATGGCTGTCATCATAATAGTAATAGCCGAATCCAGATGAGCCGATTACTACCCCCGCCTGGAGGATTACCTGATTTCCGATATGGCAGTCATGGTAAATCGATACGTTTGAGTCGATTCTGCAGTTGGCGCCGATTATTGTGTTGCGTCCAATTTTGGAGCCTGCGGCTATGATTGTGTTGTCGCCGATTTTGCAGTTTTCTTCGATTACCACATAAGGTTCGAGTGTGATATTCCGGCCGAGTGAGACGTTGTTTCCTATTATTGCAGAAGGATCGATATATCCCTTTTTAGGAGAAATGGGCGATGTGAACAGCTTAAGGGTGCAAATGAGGGACTTGTTAACGTTTGGAACGATTATCTGCGGGATATGCAGACCTTCGACAAACTGATTTACGATTACCGCGGCAGCTTCCGATTTGTAAAGCAGAGCCAGGCTCTTTTCTTCTGCCGCAAAGGTGATTTGCTGCATTGTAGCCGATTCGATGCCTGAGACACCGGAAATGATGCTTTCGGTGCAACCTGCGATTCTTGCCCCGAGCCTGGCGGCGAGACGTCCTGTTGTGATCTGCATTTTAGGCCCCCCACAAATAGCCCTGTCGATAATTCACAGCACGGTCAATATCGTTTTTTTGCCGGCAAAATTCTACAAGTGAAGACCGTCTGATAACATGTAACTGTTACGAATTACATTCTCAAGACAGAATCCAAACGCGCCAATTACCCGCATTACCCCCATAATGAACTTGCTTTCCGTTCTTGTCGGCGAGTACAACGCATTTTCTTAAAACTTTCCTTCAGATGTCCATGTCCGATTGAAAAGTTTATGAGTTACACATTACCGACATGAAGATTTTATCTGATTGTTGCACCTGTGTCGAGAAAATTATTGGTTTTTTGAAAAAATAACAGCGAGTCAATTCAGGCGCGCCACTGACCGACGCAACATGCGGGGGGCGAAAAAGTACTGATGTCTTATTTCGAAAATGCTGCGACACCTGAGCAAAATACTGTGCCGTGTTTTCTGCTGAGCCTGCGATAATGGGGTGTGATATCCTGGGGGCGTAGAAGTCTGTCATGGCCATTACCTCTCACCTCATCCGCAAGGCTGTGGGCGGCGCATAAAGTGAATGTGTAATGTTGTTCAAGTGGAGAATCCTGGCATGAAAAAGAAGCGTTCGAAGAGGTTCAACATCATACTGACTGTCGTGCTGGTCGCTGTCGGGGCGGGGTGGCGGTATTGGCACAAGGATTTGCGATTTAAAGTAATCCCGCGCCGGTTCGCCGCTGTTGAGCAGGGGCAGGTTTACAGGAGCGGGCTCATCCATCCGCGCATACTCCGCAAAGTCCTTAAGGCCAACGACATCCAAATCATTGTCAGTTTAAATGGCGGATACAAGCCTGAAGAAGCAGCGGCCGAGGAACTTGGAATAGAGTTGAAGCAATATCGGCTGGACGGCGACGGCAGCGGCGATATCACCTGCTACGCCAACACAATCGAACATATTGTGCGGGCGAAGGAGGCGGGTAAACCGATCCTGGTGCACTGTGCGGCGGGGACCATGCGGACCGGCGCCGCGATCGCGTTTTACCGAATGCTGGTGCTCGGCCAGCGCGACAATCGCCGTATCCTGCGTGAGTGGAAGAAACACGGCTGGAAGACAAACAAGACGCACCTGCCGAATTATGTCAATCGCAACATGTACAGGCTCGCGTCGATTCTAAGGGACAGGGGGATCATCGATGAGATTCCCAATCCAATACCGCAGATAGAATCACGACGCGCGACGACTTACAATTTCGACCAACTGCAAACGATGGATTCCGCGACCGAACCAATTGAGACCGCCACGACGGCCGTATGGGGCGCCCAGACCGGGAGGAAAACGAAATGAACCGGTTTAAACGAACGAAATCGACGCAGACACGGGAGCGAAGAATGCTTTCCGCCAGGCTCTTGCTGATCTATGCCGCGGCAACGGCAATACTCTGGCTTACGATCACACGGCATGCAGGTCCGGCTTCGGGAGAACACCTGAATACGACCTCTGTCAAAACGCAAAGTCCACTTTCCAAGGAGCGATTCAAGGTGGCCGTCTTCAACATTCACAGCGGCAAAGGTACGGACGGACGCAGGGATCTCAACCGCACGGCGGATTTGCTTGATGGGATTGACCTGGCAGGCCTCAATGAAGTCGCAGGGGCAACGTTGGCTTCTCCAAACCAGGCAAAAATACTGGGAGACAAACTCAAGATACCATGGCTCTATGCGCCAACCGAAATCTTATGGGGAAGGCCCGACTTCGGAAACGCCGTGCTCTCCCGGCTGCCTGTTCGGAGTTGGCTGCGCATTCCGCTGGCCAGTAAAGGCCTGGAGCCAAGGAGAAACGTCGTTCTCGTAAAGGTCGCCCACCCGAAAGGAAACATAAACGTGCTCGTAACGCATCTCGCCGACAAGGAGCATGATCCCGCGCAGCTTCGCACTGTGATAGATCTGTTCCTGTCGCTCGAGGAACCTGTCATCCTGATGGGCGACTTGAACAACAAAAGCGACAATCCGGTGATGCGGGCTTTGCTCGATCGACCGGATGTCGCAAGTGCGTTAGACGCCGACCAAACGTTGCAGGGGCGTAAATTCATCGACTGGATTATTTTCCGTGGTCTTCAATGTGTCGGTTCCGAGGCCATACCACCGAGCGCCTCTGATCATCCGCTGGTGTGTGCAGAATTCCTCTGGCCGGATGAGAATGTCATAGGCAAATATCCCGATCTCCAGGAAGCCTGCCTGGTCTCACAGTCGTATGCGGAGTAGGCCGCCATGATTGAAAATCAGGAGCGGGACAGAACCATGAGTCCCGAAACATTTGACAGATCTAACCGCCTTGGTTTCAAAGCGTGGCTGATCCTGATGTTGTACGGCTCCACGCTGCTGGGGCTGTGGCTCGGCTCGACGCGCGTGCTGACCTGGCATGAGGCATTCTCCAGCGAGCAGGCGCGTGAAATGCTCATTACCGGCAACTGGATCGTGCCGCATTACGGAACGATAGCGACGACGCACAAACCGCCGATGTTCAACTGGTTAATTGCCCTGTCAATGTCTGTATTTGACAGCCATGACGAATGGGTTTGCCGGCTGCCCAGCCTGCTGGCGGCATTGCTCACGGCATGGATGGTGGCTGCTTTAGGCGCAAGATGGCACGGGAGGCGCGTCGGTCTGGCCTCCGGCCTGATTGTCCTGAGTTCGTTTTATGTTTTGATGCAGGCGCGACTTGCAGAAATCGATATGCTCCTGTGTTTTGCCGTTACCGGCGCGATCGTCTGTTTTATCCTTGCCGAAGACGAGCGGAAACCACCCGGCAAAGGCATGCGACTGGTGCTGACGATCTGTTTCTTCGCCTTTATCGCATTGGCGCTGCTGGCCAAGTACCTGATCGGCCCGTGTTTTATCGCCGGAGGTATTCTGCTTTATGTGCTGCTGAGACGTCGCCGGCGGGCCTTGTTGTTCTGCCTGCATCCTGCCGGATGGTTAGTCTTTCTGGCCCTGGCTTTGCCCTCGTATATCGCCGCGTACAAGGCGTCTCCGGAGATACTTGACAGGTGGATACTCGAGCATTTCGGCCGTTTCACCCGGAGCGGAGGCGCCTGGGGACGGCAGCACCCTCTGCTGTTTTACTTTTACATGACTCCACTGATCATGATGCCCTGGACAACCTGGCTTGCCGGCGGTATTCTACTGGGCGCAAGAAAAAAAATGTGGTTGAGTCGAAACTGGCAGTTGATCGCTTGTTTCTTCTTTGCCGCCCTGATTCTTCTGACAGCAAGCAGTTGGAAGCATAAGCACTATATTTTGCCGGTACTGCCCTGTCTTGCGATTCCAAGCGCCTGGTATCTTGTCAATAATACGTATGAGCACATTGACAAGCGCCGGCCGCCTGCGCTCGTTTCGCTCTTGCTCATTGTCGCCGCAGCCGTGGGTATTTTCATCGTTTGGCAAGCCAGACCGGATATCATGGCATTGATGACGATTGGCATCCTCGGCTGTGTCGGGCTCCTGATAACGGCGACATTTCTGGACTACCACCGCAGGCCCCGCAGCACTTTGGTCGCCCTGTTTGCCACCTTCTGGCTGGTCGGTGTGTTTGTCCAGGCCTTCGTCATACAACACTTTGACAGCTACCGGCACCAGGCAGAACTCGGAAAACGCGTCAACACACAAGTAACGGAAACGGAAACGCTGTACACCGTCAATATCTACATCGACCAGATTCTTTTCTATCTACGCCGGCCGGTCCGAAGAATCGATACGATCGAGGCGTTCTCAAACGAGGTTCGGCAGAACCCCGCCGATGACTACTACATCGTAACGGCCGCAGGTGACGTCGAAAAGTTTCGATCTCTGGGTAATGTGCAACTACTGGACCAGGTTGAAAAACCCCGCCCAAGGCAAACCGAGAAGGAAAAACTCGTCTTTATCAGACTACAAACAGGACTTGCAACAGCAATTATTCTTGGGAGTGATGTCAATATTGGGGGCAAGTAAGGTGGGGTGTCATTACAGTTACTTGTTTTGTCTGATTTGCTTATTGGTCGGATATTGAGTTAATTCGCAAACATTACTGTTCAGGGGGAACTGTATGTGCAACGGAATGCGTACGCACGACAAAGAAGATTTCCGGGCTGACTTTCTGCTTTTTGCCGGCGCTTTCTTTATTCTTTTGTTTGCGCTGGGTGATCGCGGTTTGTGGGCGGCGGAGGGACGTTGGGCGCAGATTACCCGTGAGATGCTTTTGACAAAGGATTTTTTTCATCCGACGATCGGGGGCAGGCCTTATTTCGATAAACCTCTGTTGACTTACTGGCTGATCGCGGGTGTGTCGTTTATTACCGGGAGCCTGAACGAATGGGTGGTTCGTCTTCCGAGTGCATTGTCGGGTGTTGCAGCGATCTGGGCGACCAGGAGTATCGGGGCCCGCCTGTGGTCTGCGAAGGTCGGAAGGACTGCCGGGTGGATGCTTCTGACGAGTTACGGTTTTCTGTTCTGGTCTCGAACGGGTACTGCTGAAGCGGAGAATCTTGCGGCGGTAATCCTGGCGGTGGCGTGGTACTGGTATCGACGGGACAGGGCGGATTTTGTTACATTTTTGGTTTTCTATGCGATTATATTTCTCGGTGCTCTTACCAAGGGATTAACCGCGGTTATTGTTCCCGTGTTGGCGGTCTTGCCGGATCTTATGGTAAACAGGAGATGGCGCGCTCTGTTAAGCCCAAGCCATTTTCTTGCTTTATTTATTGCGATTTCATTGTATTTGAGTCCTTTTGTTTATGCCTCGACGACAAACACGGCGAGCTATCAGGCGGACGGCTTGTCGCTGGTATTTCGAGAGAATATTGTTCGATTTTTTCGGCCTTTCGATCACAAAGGGGCAATTTATCTTTACTTCTACATTATCCCGGCTTTGCTTTTTCCGTGGTCGCCTCTTTTCGTTTCTGCAATTGCAGGCGCAATCAGGATTCGCAAGGATCTGGATTCGGCGAGTAAGTGGCTTTTGAGAGCGGGGATACTTATATTCATATTCTTTACATTGTCCGGTTCGAGGCGAAGCTATTACATACTTCCGGTTCTGCCTTTTTGCGCGTTGCTGACATCGGTCTTTGTGATTGCTGTCGGTGATCGGCGTGCAAGAAGTATTATTCGAGTGGGCGCCGGGATACAGAGCGGTCTGCTTTTCGGGATGATAATTTTCGAATTCGTTGTCCTCTTGTCTGTGCTTGTTCCAAAAAGTCCGGCGGACATGAGTTTTCCGCCCGGATTTTTTGTTGCGACACTGGTGATCGGAGTATCGGCATTAACAGTGAAATTAATCGCCGACAAGCGTTTAGCTCTTCGTCATTTCGAATCGAATGAATATGCGTCGGTCCTGTCCTGTATCATGGTCGCGGCGATTATTTTTGGGGGATATTTTTGTTGGCAGCAGACAATCCTCGGCGTCTGGCGAACGGAGCGTCCTTTTGTCCGAAAGCTGGAGGAAAAAGTCTCCGGTTGGGAGCCTAAGAGGATAGCTTCGTTTCGGCGCAACGATCCTACTTTGCAATTTTACCTTAATGCCGCCGGTCCCATACGAATACTGGATAATCCTGCGGATCTTCGTGATTTTCTGGCGAATGAATCGTCGGGTGTTCTTATTACACAGCAAAGGTATATGTCCGAAGTGGTTTCTGAAGTGTCGAGGGATTTTCATGCCGCTCCTGACATGACCGAGGAGGTCAGGAGTTGGGATTCGGAATCTTCCCGCAAGAGAAAATGGGTGGCGTGGATGCTGAAGAAGCCTGTCGCCGGACAGAAATAAACGGATAAGGAGCAGGAATGCGAGCGATAACAGGTTGTGATTTTCTACCTTTTTCCCGGCCTTCGATCAGCCAGGCCGACATCGACGCCGTCAGCGAGGTTCTGCGGTCAGGGTGGATTACGACCGGTTCCAGGGCGGCGGCGTTCGAGCAGGCATTCTGCGATTATGTGGGATGCCGCAGCGCAGTGGGACTGTCTTCGGCAACGGCCGGGATGCACCTTGCGTTGAAGGCGCTGGGGGTGGGCGAAGGCGATGAGGTGATCACTCCTTCGATGACGTGGGTTTCCACGGTGAACCTGATAGTGCTTATGGGGGCGGCGCCGGTTTTTGCCGATGTTGATCGGGATACGTTGATGGTTTCGGGCGACACAATCGCCAGGTGCATTACCCCCCGCACGAAAGTTATTATTCCTGTCCACTTTGCCGGTTCTGCGGTTGATATGGAAAGTGTGATGCAGTTAGCGCGGCGACAAAATATTTTTGTTGTAGAAGACGCTGCTCATGCGCTTGGTGCGGAGTACCGGGAGCGACTCATCGGCGGGAGTGGTACGTCGATTTTTTCGTTTCATCCGATCAAGAATATCACTGCCGGCGAAGGGGGTATGTTCTGCTCGGATGACGCCGAGCTTCTCAATTCCGTTCGGCGTTTGAAGTTTCACGGTCTCGGGGTGGATGCTTATGACCGGCACACGCAGGGGCGCTCGCCGCAGGCTCAGGTCCAGGAGCCGGGGTATAAGTACAATATGACCGATGTTTCAGCGGCGCTTGGTTTGAGTCAGCTTGGGCGGATCGAAGAGTTTAACAGTAAAAGGACCGCTCTCGCCATGCGCTATCAGGATCGACTCAGAGAGGTTGACGAGTTAATCGAACTGTCGGTTCCGAACTATCCTTTCAGGCATGCGTGGCATTTGTTCATTGTCCGACTGGATACGGATCGGGCCGGGATGAGTCGTGATGATTTTATGGTGAAGCTGAAAGCCAGGGGTATTGGAACCGGACTTCATTTCTTCCCTGTTCACCTTCAGAAGTATTATCGTGAGAATGCGACGACGGAGCCGGGGTCGCTTGTGAATACGGAATGGAATGCCGGCCGGATATTATCGCTTCCTCTTTTTCCGGGGATGACGGTTGATGATGTTGATCGTGTGATCGATACGATTAAGGAGATTCTATGAGGGCTGTGAGGTGATTTTGCGTCGACTGGTTTGAAGTAATTTAATTAAGGCAAACAGAGGTTGAGATGATTGACGGAAACTATGACAGCGATTTGTTCGCAAATGAGTCGCCGGTGGACGCCGAGCCGGTTGGTTTGTCGGTGGTTATTCCTGTTTTTAACGAGCAGGAGAATCTTCCACAGTTGATTGTGCGGAGTCTGAGGACCTGCATTTCGATTAAAAGGTCTTTTGAGATTATTCTTGTCGATGACGGCAGCAGCGACAGTTCGGCGAGAATAATCAAAGAGGCGGCGATAAGCCATAAGGGTGCGATTGTGGGCGTATTCCTGAATCGTAATTATGGTCAACATGCCGCGGTGATGGCGGGCTTTGCCGAATCGAGGGGTTCTGTTGTTGTTACGCTTGACGCCGACCTGCAGAATCCACCGGAAGAGATTCCGAAACTCATCGAGGCAATAGATGCCGGCTACGATGTCGTAGGGAGTGTTCGAATACCCAGGTATGATACGTTGTTTCGCAGGATGGCGTCGTTTGTAGTCAATAAGGTTGCGCAGAAGGCTACGGGGGTAAATATGCACGACTATGGGTGTATGCTGCGTGCTTATCGGCGTCATATTGTCAATGCAATGCTTCAGTGTCCGGAGCGGAGCACTTTTATTCCCGCCCTTGCCAACGGTTTTGCCCGGAGCACGACGGAAGTCGAGGTCAGGCACGCCGACCGCGCCGGCGGCGATTCCAAGTACGGTTTGTGGAAACTGGTGAATCTCCAGTTCGATCTCTTGACGAGTATGACGACATTTCCTTTGCGACTGATGAGTGTGCTCGGCGCCGTCGTTTCATTTGTCGGTGTTGGTTTCGGTGCTTTTCTTCTTGTTATGAGAATGATTTATGGACCGGGGTGGGCCGCCCAGGGGGTTTTTACATTGTTTGCATTTCTGTTTATTCTTATTGGCGCACAGTTTATTGCGATGGGGGTTCTCGGAGAGTATATCGGAAGGATTTATTATGACGTCAGGGGGCGGCCTCGATATTTTGTGCAGCACGTTGCGGGGAAAAACAGCCGGCGGCGCGGGATTGAAGACAAGGAAATTCCGGAGGTTATGATATGAAGGCGGTTGTCTTTGCTTATCACAATATCGGTTGTGTCGGGATCGAAGCGTTGCTTCGCAACGGTTTTCAGATAAGTGCGGTTTTCACTCACACCGACGATTCGAAAGAAAATGTCTGGTTTGATTCTGTGGCCCAACTTGCCGCGTCGAAAGGGATCGCGGTTTTTGCGCCTGAGGATATCAACCATCCCTTGTGGGCCCGGAAGATTAAGGAGCTTGGACCGGATATCATTTTTTCATTTTATTATAGAAAGATGATTAATCAGTCTATCCTTGATATACCGCCGAAAGGGTGTTTGAATCTGCATGGTTCGCTTCTTCCCAAATATCGGGGCAGATGCCCTGTTAACTGGGTGCTCGTCAATGGCGAAAAGGAGACGGGAGTTACTCTTCACTATATGACCGCAAGGCCCGATGACGGCGATATTGTCCGCCAAAAAGCCGTCGAGATCGGTGATGGCGATACCGCCAGGTCGCTGCATGACAAGGTGGCGGCGGCGGCATCGATACTTCTGGATGAGGCCTTGCCGGAAATAAAGGATAATACAGCCCGGCGGGTTGCGCAGGATCATTCCCGGAGCACTTATTATCGAGGACGTCGTCCGGAGGACGGGGAAATCGACTGGAGATACGGCGCAAGGGAGGTCAGGAATCTTGTTCGCGCCGTTACTCGGCCATACCCGGGGGCCTTTAGCTATAAGGCGAATCAAAAGTGTATCTTCTGGTCGGTTTCCGAGATGCCCTGCGAGGGGGCAAAAGTATCGCCCGGCGTGATTGTGTCGACGAATCCGCTGGTTGTCGCCTGTGGCCAGGGGGCTTTGCGTATCGATTTTGGCCAATCGTCCGACGGTGTCTATATGAGCGGTGTTCAACTTGCCCGCAGTCTTAACCTCGTAGAGGGCATGAAACTCGGTCCGATTCGTAACGTTGATGGTGCGGTGAAAAAGAAGCATGTTCTGATTCTCGGGGTCAACGGTTTTATTGGCAATGCATTGAGTGAGCGTTTGCTGGCGAGTGGTAAATACGAAGTTCACGGAATGGATCTGAGGTCGAACTATATCGAGCATTTGATCGGGCGAGAGGGATTTCATTTCGAGGAAGGCGATATTACGATTCATCGTGAATGGACGGAGTATCATATAAGGAAATGCGATATTGTGCTTCCGCTTGTCGCCATCGCAACGCCAATCGAATATACGCGCAATCCGATAGGCGTTTTCGAGCTGGATTTTGAAGAGAACCTGCGGATAATTCGAAATTGTGTGAAATATAAAAAGCGTGTTGTCTTTCCTTCCACTTCGGAAGTGTACGGTATGTGCGATGCCGAGGAGTTCGACGAGGATAGTTCCAGGCTGGTTGTCGGGCCTATTCGGATGCAGCGGTGGATATACTCCTGCTGCAAGCAATTGCTGGACAGGGTGATATGGGCCTACGGCCAGAAAGAGGGGCTTGAGTTTACTCTGTTTCGTCCGTTTAACTGGATCGGGCCGAAACTGGACAGCCTGAATTCGGCGAGGATAGGAAGTTCGCGTGCGATTACACAGTTGATACTTAATCTTGTGGAAGGAACGCCGATCCTGCTGATTGACGGTGGGAGTCAGAAACGCTGCTTTACGGATGTTTCCGACGGTGTGGAGTGTCTCTACAGGATTATCGAGAATAAAAACGGTGTGTGTAACAGTAAAATTATCAATATCGGTAATCCGGATAACGAGTTGAGTATCAGGGAGCTGGCCGAGTTGCTGCTTGCCAGGTTCGAGGCTAATGCCCAACGCGGGCAATTTCCTCCTTTTGCAGGCATGCGGCATGTCGAGAGCAGTTCTTATTACGGGCGAGGTTATCAGGATGTGCAGCACAGGAGGCCGAGCATTCGAAATGCTCAGAAACTGTTAGGCTGGACTCCTAAAGTGCCCCTGGAAGAATCGGTGGAGCAAACGCTGGAGTTTTTCCTGCGTGAAAGTTTGAAATCAAGGGAGTTTATCCCGGCTCCAGGGCAAAAAGCCCGGGGTGGTATTGTCTCTGCTGAGTATTCACCTCAGATGGAGGAGATGGAATTGGAGTATCATGAAAGTAGGCCTTAGGATCGATGTTGATACGTTGAGGGGAACTCGATTGGGAGTGCCGAATCTGTGCAGGCTGCTCGGTGAGCATTCGGTTAGCGCATCGTTTTTCTTTTCGGTGGGGCCTGATAATATGGGGCGACATATCCGGCGATTGCTGCGTCCCGGATTTCTGTGGAAGATGTTGAGGACCAGGGCCGCGGGGCTGTATGGATGGGATATAATTTTCAAGGGAACCTTCGGGCCGGGTCCTGTTATCGGCCAAAAGTGTTCCGATATAATACGCCGGGCTTTTGAGGCGGCTCATGAGGTCGGACTTCATGCGTGGGATCATTACAGATGGCAAACGCATCTTGAAAAGATGGATTATCATGATATTTACAATTCCATAGAAAAGGGGGTGGAGGCTCTGGCGGAAATTCTCGGCCGGCCGCCGAATTGTTCCGCCGTTGCCGGGTGGAAATGTAACGATAAGGTGCTGAAGGCCAAGGAGAATTTCGATTTTGAATACAACAGCGATTGCAGGGGCGAAACCATATTTCGGCCTGTTGTATTCGGCAGTGAGATCGCCCAGCCTCAAATCCCTGTAACTTTGCCGACATACGATGAAGTTGTCGGTCGCGATCGGATTTCAAGTGACAATTACAATGAGTATTTGTTGAGTCTTCTCGATTCCGAACGCCTCAATGTTCTGGCGATTCACGCGGAAGTCGAGGGTATTGCCTGCATGGGCATGTTCGAGGAATTTATTAGAAGGGTTCAATCCAGAGGATGTGAATTTGTTCCCTTAGGGGATTTACTACGCGCCGGATGCAGGACTGAGCCGGCCGGTGTTGTTGCCGATTATGTCCGGGGACGCGACGGATGGGTCTCGTGTCAGGAGATATCCGCAAGGGACAAGAATGCCCTTAAGGACCTGTTGCCCAAATACTAAGCACTAAATCCGAAATACGAAACAAGCACTAAATACCAAAACCCAAATGTTCAAACGGTAAGTATTTATTTGAAAACAAGTTCCACAGCCGAAACAGAAGCAGGAGGAAACGTCCAATTTCTGTCATTCAGTCGTTTGACCCTGGGGACGAGAGGGTCCGGATTGGCCGCGATGACTTCAAACTCCGGATCAGTGGACATCTCGTAGATCTTGCCGGATTTGATATCGTGGCCCTCGACGCCCAGATCAACCGTGATAGACCTTTGCCTGTTGGTGTTGACCACATGAAGAATGATCGTGTTGCCTCGCCGACTGGCGGCCACATCCAGGTCATCCGGTGCATGCCTGATCTTGAGGAAGCTGTCGCCCATGTGCTCGCGGTAGAACTTCATGACCCTGGCAACGGGCATCAGGAATGCCTTGCCCCTCGGGACCGGGATCATCACCGCGTTCACTTGCCATCGAGTGCCGCAGAAATCTGCGAGAGTGCCGATCTTGAGCAGTTCACCGTAGCGGAGATGTACATTCATGCACCTGGCGTAGGAGACACCGGCCGCCCAGGATGAAAGCACTTCACACCGATTCCTGCCGGGCAGGGAAAAATGACATTCGGTCAGGGCGAGGGGGATGCCGGAACCTTTGACTTGCTCGCACGCTTTCTTGATCTTCTGCTCATGGGCCTTGTATGCCTTCATAAGGTGTGCCCATGTGCGGGCCGGATCCTTGCGGTATTCCGTACCCTGAAGCGGCGAGTCCTTCTCTTTCCTGGTCGGATGGAACATGTGGTGTATGGCGATGTATTGCAGGTGTTCTCCCGCCACCTCTATCATGCGTTTTGCCCACCCGCTGTCACCCCATCCAATAATCCTGATGGATGGGTCGGCCTTTCTCATAGCTTTGGCGAACTCTACGGTCTTGACTGCCGCTGTCTCGCAATCGAAGCCCCTCCTGTCATAGGAGGTCTCATTTCCTATCTGCCAGAAAGGAATCCGCAATGGGTCTTTGTGGCCATGCGACAATCGCAGTGAGTTTTTAGGGTTGTTGCAGTAATCCACCCACTCGCGTGCTTCCCGGGCGTCGCCGCATCGCACGCTGCCGAAGGGGTCCTTCTTCCAGCGGTCGCGGCCGTCGGATTCGAAGTTCACGCACATCAAGGGGTCGGCCTTGACCTGGCTACAGAAGTCCACGAATTCCGCAGTGCCAATCTGGTTGCTCTCGATTCCCCCCCAGAGCAGGTTGATCATGGGCTTTCGTTGATCGCGCGGGCCAACCGCTTCCTTCCATCGGTAATACGAACTGAAGCACCCTCCCCAGCGAATCATCGTGGGAGCCAGTTCCTGAGCGGCCTGAATAACGTCCGGACGCCAGCTATTCGTCTTGAAATCCCATGCTGCGGCCACAGAACCATCCGTTGTGCCAAGAGGTTCCATGAACTGCATGAACAGGTATGGCGACAAATCGAATCGAGGGGTTGGATCGACGCTGAGAACAGATTCGGCTGTGCCGCCGACCAGCGGATTTGCACCAGTCAAAGTGGCTGCAATCCCGGCGCCGGCGGCCTTGACGAATTGACGACGATTTATTGCGGACGTCAAAGGTTCTATTCCTTACTGTTGGTAAGAGTAGTCAATCTGGCATTTCTCTTTTGCACTTATACTCCATAATAACCAATAAGTCAATACGAAATTTTCGGCAATCGGCGGGTCACCCCCCTCCCGCCGACGTCGCAATGTCAATGTAGCATACCTTGGCATTATCAGCAATGTTCGGCGAGCTGAGATTCGGGCTGAGAGTCAACTTACCATCAGAGACTGTAACGGTAACGGCGTGTACATCAAAATTATCTTCGCCGTCGGGGTCTTGAAGAAGTACGCCCTCGATCTTCACATGGTTGGTCTGATCAGTATTGCCGGGATCGCCAAACACGACAACAATGTCGTAGGCGCCATTAGGAATCTCAATTTCCCAGGTGTGATTTTCGCTGTCTTTTTGCATATGATTGAGCGTGTCGTAGCGTTGATCGGCATCAATACCGCGATCTCTTGTTTCATCGTTGGTTCCGTCCCAGCCATAGCTATAGCCATTGCCGCGATCACCATAGGTAGCGCCGGTATCGGCAAGATAACCCGAAGGTACGGCTGAGCCCGACGGCTGGAAGTTGATCTTTACATCAACTGCAGGAAGAGCAGTGGTGTCAAACGAGGCGGTGGAATCCGCCCAGTCGCCGCCCATCGAGTTGACGGCGTAAGCCCTGAAGTAGTATGTTGTCTCTGGTGAAAGCGAACTGATGTCATCGTAGAATGTTGAACCCTGCGTTCCAATTGTATCGGCGTTGTCCCAATTGCCCGGCGTCGTTCCACCGTCGTTGTCGCCCCAGTAAACCGTTACTGTGGGGTCCTCATTGCCGTTATCTGTTACTTCGCCGTTTAACCTGGCCGAATTGGAGGTGATGCTCGCAGCAGGTGCGTTAATAACAGTTGGAGCCGTGCGTTCAATGCCGACGCCCCAGTTGTCTGCCATGACGGCATAGTCCTGCAGGTTTACATTAATGTCGTCGGTAAGGTTCCCGACAAGTACGTCAAGCATGGTTTCACTCTCCAGCCAGTCGGTCTCGGCGAGATATACGAGATCGGGCAAACTCACTTTACCGCTATTGTTGAAGTCGCCAAGCGGGTCTGTCGTCGGCCATGCCTGGGCGGCGAGAATTGCCAGTCCGCCTGTGTCGTCGGCGACGATAACCCTGGAGTCGACAACGGCGGTCGATAGTGAACGCACCATCTGCGACGACCTTGCGTACAACGTCGGCTGCGCGGGGACGGGGACGTCCACTACGGTTACGCCGCCGGCGCCGTCGGCGATACAGACTCGATCTCCAACGACGCTCACGTCGGTTGCGATGCCCGGCGTATCGAAGGCGCCGATCAATGACGGCGTCGCCGGCAGGGTGGAGATGTCGAATATCTGCAAGCCGGCGATGCCGTCTGCGACATACGCCAGGCCGCCGGCTACGGCAATGCCATGAGCCACACCGCTTGTTTCGACAGATACCACCGGTGTTGCATCGGCCAGATTGAGAATCTGAACACCGCCGCCGCCGTTTGCCACGTAGGCATAGGTCGAATCGGCTGCAACGCCAAACGCCCAGCCATCGGAATCCCAACTGCCCAACAGCGCCGGCGTTGCGGGGGTAGATACGTCAATGGCATAAACGACGGCGCCGCAAGCGACGATAGCTGTCGAGCCTGAGACGGCCGCATCGGCGGCAAAACCGCCTGTGGCAAACTCGCCTCGCCATTGAGGCGGGGCCGGGCTCATCAACTCAAGTATCTGGAGGCCGGAAGTTCCCGCGGCGATATAGACCATGGATCCCGATACGGCAATGTCCTGTCCCTGACTAATTAGAGGAGCCTACAATTGCTCCGGGTGTCGAGGCGCCGTCATGTTAAGAGCCCCGCCTCCGGCCTCTTCGGCTGCAAGAACCTCTCCGAGAGAGGCATTGGCCGCGACACCTTGTGGCGTTGCCTGTATGAAGATATGAAGAGAGAGCATCCTCAAGTATAATACGTTTGACCATTAACTCTTATACGAAAGGAGCTCTCATGGGTACATATTATATCGGAGCGGACGTGCATAGC